>NZ_JBNFNU010000717.1:0-1134 GCF_057364445.1 Xanthobacter sp. BG11Y11_SDJG | reverse complement strand
GACGCGGCCTGACGCAGGTGCAATGCGCCGCCGGCCCGGCGCCGCCGCCAGCCGGGACCAAACACCATCGCCGCGCGGCGCAAGGCCAGCGCGCTGGCGCTGCTCGTCCACCAGTTCGCCAGCCCTGTGGTCTATCTTCTGGCGGGCGCGGCCTCGCTCGCCGCCTGGTTCGGCGACTGGGCCGAGGCCGGCGCCATTGTCCTGGTGCTGGTGCTGAACGCGCTGATCGGCTTCGTCACCGAGATCAAGGCGGCGCGCTCCATCGAGGCGCTGCGCGCGCTCGGCACCCGCTCCGCCCGCGTGCGGCGCGACGGGCGCGTGCTGCTGGTGCCGGCCGAAGATCTCGTTCCGGGCGACCTCGTGCTGCTGGAGGCGGGCGACGGCATCCCGGCCGACCTGCGGATCGTCGAGGGCTCGAACCTCGCCGCCGACGAATCCACGCTGACCGGGGAATCCGTGCCGGTGGAGAAGGCGCCCGATCCGGTGGCGCCCGACGCGCCGCTCGGCGCGCGCACCTCCATGCTGTTCATGGGCACTGCGCTGACCCGCGGCGGCGGGCTCGGCCTCGTGGTCGCGACCGGCCTTGCCACCGAACTCGGCCGCATCACCGCTCTGGTGGAGGAGGCACGGCCGGACTCCTCGCCGCTGGAGAAGCGCCTCGCGCGCCTCTCGCAGCAGTTGGTGTGGACCGTCGGCGGCCTCACCATCGTCATCGCCGCCATCGGGCTCGCGCGCGGCAAGGACCCGCTGCTGATGGTGGAATCGGCCATCGCCTTGGCGGTCGCGGCGATCCCCGAGGGCCTGCCCATCGTCGCGACGCTCGCGCTGGCGCGCGGCGTCTGGCGCATGGCGCGGCAGAACGCGCTGGTGGAGCGGCTCGCGGCGGTGGAGACGCTGGGCGCCACCACCATCATTCTCACCGACAAGACCGGCACCCTGACCCGCAACCGCATGGCGGTGCGCCGGCTCGTGCTCGCCGGCGGCGTTATCGACGTGCCCGCCGAGGGCGCGCCGGTGGCGCTGCCCGGAGCCGAGGCGGCGCTGGCCTGGCTGATCGAGGTCTGCGTGCTCGCCAATGACGCCGACCTCATCCCGCCACTGGCGAGGGCACCGGCGACCCGATGGAGATCGCTT
>NZ_JBNFNU010000716.1:0-1141 GCF_057364445.1 Xanthobacter sp. BG11Y11_SDJG | reverse complement strand
CGCCCGTGCCCACCCTCGTCATCACCGCCGCCCCCGCGGGCCCGGCGCTGCCGCCGGCGCGGCTGGTGATCGCGCAGAACCACGCGGCGCAACGAGCTGGTCGCCCTTGGCGCAGGTGAAGTCGCTGAACTATCTCGACGGCATCCTGGCGCGGCAGGAGGCGGCCCGGCGCGGCGCCGACGACGCGGTGCTGCTCAACACCAAGGAGCGCGTTGCCGAGACCACCATCGCCAACCTGTTCGCGGTGATCGACGGCGCGCTGGTGACGCCGCCGCTCGCCGACGGGGTCCTGCCCGGCGTGATGCGCGCGGCGGTGATGGCGGAGGGAGCGGAGGAGCGGCCGCTCGGCGCCTTCGACCTTGAGCGGGCGGACGAGATGTTCCTCACCTCGGCCCTGGGCATCCGCAGCGTCGGCGCGATCGAGGGCCGCGCCTTTTCTTCCGTCGCGGCCGCCGAGCGGCTGCGCGCGCGCATTCCCGGCGCGTGATGGACGCGCCGACGCTCGCGACGGAACGCCTCCTGCTGCGCCCCTGGCGGCCGGCGGACCGGGAGGGCCTGTGGCGCATGCAGTCCGATCCGCGGACCATGGAATTCCTGTTGCCGGTGCCGGATCGCGCGGCGAGCGACCTCGTGGCGGATCGCGCCGAGGCGCACATCGCGCGCCACGGCTTCGGCCTGTGGGTGGTGGAGGCGCCCGGCGTGGCCGATTTCGCCGGCTATTGCGGCCTCGTCCATGTGCCCTACGACGCGCACTTCACCCCGGCGGTGGAGATCGGCTGGCGCTTCGATCCCGCCTTCTGGGGCCGGGGCTACGCCACCGAGGCGGCGCGCGCGGCGCTCGCCTTCGGCTTCGGGCGGCTTGGGCTTGGCGAGATCGTCGCCATCACCGTGCCGGCCAATGTCCGCTCGCGGGCGGTGATGGAGCGGCTCGGCATGACCCGCGACGCAGGCGGCGACTTCGACCTGCCGACGACGCCCGAGGGCCACCCGCTGCGGCGGCAGGTGCTCTACCGGCTGAAGGCCGGCGACGCCGGGAATGGATGCTCCGGTCAAGCCGGAGCATGACGCGCGCGCGCGTTGACGGCGGCTTCCGGTCCGCGCGGCTCCCCTCAGCCGAAACGTCGCCGCCCGCGGCAGCGCG
>NZ_JBNFNU010000715.1:0-1146 GCF_057364445.1 Xanthobacter sp. BG11Y11_SDJG | reverse complement strand
GAAGCGCGCCGCCGCCGCCGGCCCGGCGGCATTGCCCGAGCGCTCCACCAGGCGGAACAGGCCGAGCACGCCGGCCGAACGGCCGCCGGTGGCGCTGTCGGCCACCAGGGCCGACTGGGAGGCGATGGACATGGACTGGCCGACGCCCAGCAGCACCAGCGCCAGCGCGATGGTCAGCACGCCGGGATAGAGCGGCAGCGCCAGCGCGCCCGCCCCGGCGATGAGCCCGCCCAGCACCACGAAGCCGGCCCGCGCCGACATCCGGTCGGCCATGGCCGCGAACACCGGCACCAGCACCACCATCAGGATCGGATAGATCATCTGGAACCGGCCGATGGCGGCTGAGGAATAGCCCAGCGCCTGGAGCTGGAGCGGCACCAGCAGGAAGCACAAAGCGGCGAGCAGCAGCTTGGCCGGGAAGGCGCAGCCCACCAGCAGCGCCATCAGGCGCGGCGCCCGGGCGGCGTTCTTCAGATCGCTCCAGGACAGCCCCGCGCCCTTCGGCGCGTGCCGCGCCGCCGGCAATGTGAGGACGGCGACGCCGAGGGCGACGATGGCGAGCCCGGCAGCCAGCATGAACGCCGCCGGCGGCCCGAGACGATCGGCGATGACGCCGCCGATGGGGGGCCGCACAGGCTCGCCACCATGATGGCGCGCACGAACACGGCGAGCGCCGTGGTGCGCGCGCTGCCGGCGGAATGGTCCACCACGTGCCCCTGCGCCGAGACGAAGACCAGCGCGTAGCCCACCGCCGTCGTCACCCGCGCGGCGAGAAACAGCATGTAGTCGCCGGTGGAGGCGGAGAGCGCGTAGCCGGCGGCGGCGAGCAAGGCGCCGATCAGGAAGCCGGGCCGGCGACCCATGCGCTCGGACAAGGCGGCGAACGGGATCTGGCACAGCGCGATCACCGCCATGAAGGCGACGATGGGCAGGCTCGCGGCCAAATCGGGGCCGATGGCGTCGCCGGCGGCGGCGAGCCCCTGCGCGAAGCGCGGCAGGAACGGCCGGGTGAGTTCCTCGGCCAGCATGAACAGGAACAAGGCCGGGCGCACCGCCACCGCGGCCTGGCTTTCCGGCGTCGACACCGCGCCGAGGCCGGTGCGGCGGGCGACGAGGTCGAGCTGGGCGAGCGCCTCCGCGTCGCCG
>NZ_JBNFNU010000714.1:0-1146 GCF_057364445.1 Xanthobacter sp. BG11Y11_SDJG | reverse complement strand
CCACGCTGGCGGAGCCCCGCCGCCGCGCATGATTATCATTGACGTAGCGACATGTCGCCAGGACATCCGCCCGGCGCCGCGCGGCAGCGACCCCGCCGCGCCCACGGGTCATGCCGCCGGGGCGCGCCCGGGAGCGCGGTCGAAGCGCAATGGCGCCCGCCCGCGCAGGAGGACGAATCTCGGCCGCCCCCCGAATCACCCGCCGGAAGGCGGCGATCGGCTTTCTTCCGGCAGGAGGATGCGGCCCGATCGCTGCGGCTGCCGGTCTCATCTGCATACCGCGTGCATACCGCGCCGTTCGCCACCGGCGAAAAAAATGTGCGCAGCCTTGAGTTTTCGGGCCAATTCTTGCGGCATGTCGTTCCAGTTTCCCCGGATCGCGCTATGGCGCCTGCTCGCGGCGCCGGCTGCGCCCCGCCATCCGGTTTCGGGGCGCCGATATCCGCCACCCGCATTGATGGGGCCCAACGATGACCGCTCGTATCCGTCTTACCGTCGGCGCCGCCGCCTTGGCGATGACCGGCCTTCTCGCGCTCGGTGCGCCGGCTCTGGCGCAGCCGCGGCCGACCCCCTCGAACGTCACCTCGGTGACGCTGCCGGGTGTCGGCCCGGTGAACATCCTCACCTACAATGCCGCCTTCGTCTCGGGCGATCCGGTGACCCGGCGGGTGGTTCTCGAGCAGCCGAACGGGCGGCGCTGGTCGGTGCGGGTGCCGGCGCTCTATGCCGACGTGCTGACCATGCCGGTGGGCCAGAACCTGGTCATCCGCGTCCTGCCCGGAGAGGTGACGGCGCTCGGCAAGGCGCGCCAGGGCAAGCCCGGCGAGGTGCTGGCCGAAGAGGTGCTGGACGCCGGGCTGCCCGGCTGGCCGCAGGATTTCGGTGCGCGCAAGGTGACGATCACCACCATCTTCGTCGGCATCGACCAGGCGGCGGGCACCGTGACCTTCGAGGCGCCCGACGGCACCGTCCGCACCATGCGGTCGACCGATCCCAAGGTGCTCGGCGACCTGCAGCAGGTCTCGCCCGGCGACCTCGCGCAGATCACCTATTTCGAGGGCCTGACCGTCAACGCCGTGCGCTGACCGGCCGGCGGGGACCCCGGCAGCGGGTGCCCCGCTTGCCGCCGCGCCCCGCCCGCGACCC
>NZ_JBNFNU010000713.1:0-1148 GCF_057364445.1 Xanthobacter sp. BG11Y11_SDJG | reverse complement strand
GCACCTCCCGCTCCGGGCGGCCGGCGGGGAGGATGTCGGTGACCTGCGGCTTGCCCGCGGTGAGGGTGCCGGTCTTGTCGAAGCACACGGCCGTGACCTTGCGCGCCGTCTCCAGCACCGCGCCGCCCTTCATCAGCAGTCCGCGCCGGGCGCCGGCGGCAAGGCCGGAGGCGATGGCGGCCGGGGTCGAGATCACCAGCGCGCAGGGGCAGCCGATGAGGAGGATGGCAAGGCCCTTGTAGATCCAGTCGTCCCAGCCGCCGCCGAAGGCGAGGGGCGGCACCGCGGCCACCAGCGCCGCCACCGCCAAACCACGGCGGGCGTGTAGTAGCGCGCGAAGCCATCGATGAAGCGCTCGGTGGGCGCGCGCGCCGACTGCGCCTCCTCCACCAGGCGCACCACGCGGGCGATGGTGTTGTCCTGTGCCGCCGCGCTCACGCGGATGCGCAGCGCCGCCGCGCCGTTCACCGTGCCGGCGTAGACGGAATCGCCGGGCTCCTTCGCCACCGGCGCGCTCTCGCCCGTGACCGGGCTCTCGTCGACGCCGCTCTCTCCGGACAGCACCTCGCCGTCGGCGGCGATGCGTTCGCCGGGACGGACCAGGACGACGTTGCCCGGAGCAAGCCGGTCTGCCGGGATTTCGCGCGTGGTCCCGTCACGCTCGACCAGCGCGGTCTTGGGTACCAGCGCGCCAGCGCGCGGATGCCGGCGCGGGCGCGGCCGGCCGCAATCCCCTCCAGCAGCTCGCCCACCAGGAACAGGAACACCACCGCCGCCGCCTCCTCGGCCGCACCGATGACCACCGCGCCCGCCGCGGCGATGGTCATCAGCATCTCGATGGTGAATGGCATTCCGTTGCCGGCGGCCGCGATGGCGCGGCGGGCGATGGGCACGAGGCCGACCAGCATGGCGACGATGAAGATCCAATCCTTCGCGGCCGGCAGCAGGAATCCGGCACCGAATGCCGCCGCCAGCGCCGCGCCGCTCGCCAGCGTCAGCCGCGCCTTGGCGGTGCTCCACCAGCGCCCGTCTTTCGGCGCGGCGTGGTCGTGGCCGCCCGGCGCGGCAGCCGCCGCCGCCAGGAGGGGTTTCGCGACGCCCGTGGCTGTTCTCCCCATCGCCCTGTGGCCTCCCATGCCCGTGCCCAT
>NZ_JBNFNU010000712.1:0-1159 GCF_057364445.1 Xanthobacter sp. BG11Y11_SDJG | reverse complement strand
CCGGCCGCGTCGAGCCCGAAGGCGGAGCCGCCGGAGAGCGTGACGGCGTCCACCCGGTCCACGGTCGCCGACGAATCGAGCAGATCGGTCTCGCGCGTGCCTGGCCGCCGCCGCGCACGTCCACCGCCGCGACCGCCGGCGCCTCGCACAGAACCACCGTGACGCCGGTGCCGGCGCCAAGGTCGGTGGCGTTGCCCACGCGGATGCCGGGCACGTCGGTGATGAGATTGCGCACGCGTGAGCCTCCCTGCCCTTCATAGAGCGGGTTGGCGCGCGAGGGAACGCACGCCAGCCCGCGCCGCGCCGCGTGCAGGCGCCGCTTTTCCTCGCGCGCGCGCGCCCATTAGGGTCCGCGGCCACAGCACGGGGAGGCACGACATGGCTGGAACGCGGCCGAAGGTGGTAGAGACGGCATCGCAGCTGCGCGCGGCGGTGCGTGGCTTCCGGGGGGAGGGGGCGAAGGTGGCTCTGGTGCCCACCATGGGCGCGCTCCATGCCGGCCATGTGGCCCTGGTCCGCCGGGCGCGGGAGATCGCCGGGCGCTCGGTGGTGTCGATCTTCGTCAACCCCACCCAGTTCGGCCCCACGGAGGATTTCTCGCGCTATCCGCGCACCTTCGAGGCCGACCTCGACAAGCTCGCCGACGTGCGCGCCGACCTGGTCTATGCGCCCTCTGCCGCGGAGATGTATCCGGACGGGTTTTCCACCCGCATCGAGGTGGGCGGCCCCTCGCAGGGCCTGGAAACCGACTTCCGCCCCCATTTCTTCGGCGGCGTCGCCACCGTGGTGGCCAAGCTCTTCATCCATTGCATGCCCGATTACGCGCTGTTCGGCGAGAAGGACTACCAGCAGCTCAAGGTGGTCACCCGCCTGTCGCGCGACCTGGATCTCGGCGTGCAGGTGGTAGGCATGCCCACCATCCGCGAGGCGGACGGCCTGGCCCTGTCATCGCGCAACGCCTACCTTTCGCGCGAGGAGCGCGCCACCGCGCCGGTGATCCACCACGCGCTGAACGGCGCCGCCGAGATGATCCGTGCCGGCGGCGACCCGGTCCTGGCCACCGCTCAGGCGAGCGAACGCATCGCCGGCGCCGGTCTGAGGGTCGACTACGTGGCGGCGCGCAACGCCGAGACGCTGGCGCCGCTCGCGGCCGGGGCGA
>NZ_JBNFNU010000711.1:0-1160 GCF_057364445.1 Xanthobacter sp. BG11Y11_SDJG | reverse complement strand
CCTCGGCTGGCAGGCGCGGCTCGCCGCGGAGGGCGGCAACCTCGCGCTCACCGTCGAGGGCGACGGCATCGCGCCGGAGCGGATCGCGCGCGCCTTCTTCTATCCGCAGGACTGGGGCGTCGTCGTCCATGCGGCGCCGCAGGCGCTGGAGGTGCAGCCGGGTCAGCTCACTTTGGTCGCCGAGAAGGGCCAGTCCTTCGACCCGGCGGCGGCCAATACCGGCCTCATCGCCGTCACCGATCCCGCCGGCACCACGCGCTGGGTGGAGATCGCGCCGACCCCAGCGCCGGCGACGGCCATGGCCGCTGCCCTGGATCCCGCCGGCGCGGCGGCCGCGCGCCTGCCGCTCGGCCAGGCGATCCTGTTCGCCTTCCTCGGCGGGCTGATCCTCAATCTGATGCCGTGCGTGTTCCCGGTGCTCGCCATCAAGGCGACCGCGCTGGCGCGCCTGTCCGGGCGCGAGGCGCGGGAGGTGCGGCTTTCGGGCGTGTTCTACACCCTCGGCGTGCTTGCGGCCTTCCTCGCGCTGGCCGGCGCGCTGCTTGCCGTGCGCGCGGGCGGCGCGGCGGTGGGCTGGGGATTCCAGTTCCAGTCGCCGGTGTTCGTCGCCCTCATGGCGTGGCTGATGCTCGCCATCGGCCTCAACCTTTCCGGCGTGTTCGAGATCGGCACCTCGGTCACGGGCACCGGGCAGCACCTCGCCCACGCGCCAAGCCACAAGGGCAGCTTCTTCACCGGGCTCCTGGCGGTGGTGGTGGCGACGCCCTGCACCGCCCCGTTCATGGGCGCGGCGCTGGGGGCGGCGCTCGCCGCGCCGTGGCCGGTGGCGCTCGCGGTGTTCCTGGCGCTCGGCCTCGGCCTGGCCGCGCCCTATGCGCTGATCGCCTTCGTGCCGCGCCTCGCGCGGCTCCTGCCGCGCCCGGGCCTCTGGATGGTGCGGCTCAGGCAGGCTTTGGCCTTCCCCATGTATGCCTCCGCCGCCTGGCTGGTCTGGGTGCTGGCGCGGCAGGCGGGCGAGTTCGGGGTGATGATCGCACTCGCCGGCGCTTTGCTGGTGGCGCTCGCCGCCTGGATCTTCGGCATCGCCCAGCACGGGCGCGCGCGCCGCTCGTGCCGCGCGCTCTGGCGCTCGCGGCGGTGGCGGGGACGATCGGCGCTGC
>NZ_JBNFNU010000710.1:0-1164 GCF_057364445.1 Xanthobacter sp. BG11Y11_SDJG | reverse complement strand
GCGCCGCCGACCGCACGCTCAGCCCGGTGCCCGCCACCAGCCGGGACAGGGCCTGCGCCGGGGTCATGGTGCCGACCACCGCGGCGGCGGTCCGGCCGCGGGCGAGATCGGAGGAATAGCTGATCTGCCAGCCGGTGGCGCGGATGAAGGCGTTGATCGCCGCCGGCAGGGGCTGGGCTGGGATCGAGAAGGCGATGGCCTGGTCCGGGGACGGCGCCTGCTGCGCCTGCGCGCCCGTTGGCACGAGCGCCCAGAGGCATCCGCCCAGCGCCGAGGTCAGCGCCAGCGCGGCGAGCGCGGCCCGAGCGCGTGTTGGCTTGCGTCCAGCCGGTCGTTCCATGGAAGTCTGCCCTCGTCATTCAGAAGGAGGGTCGCGCCGTCTTCGCGTCCTCGAACTGATGACGCGGGAGCCCCGCGCATCCGGAAAAAAATCTGCGGCTCAGCGCAGGATGACGATGCCGCCGGGCAGACGGCTGATGGCCACGCCGGCGGCGTCGGCGAGGGTGCGGATGGCGCCGTCCACATCGTCCAGGCGGTAGTTGCCGCTGACGCGCAGCCCGTTCGCGGCCGGGTCCATCACCAGAACCATGCCGCTGCGGTAGCGGCCGAGTTCCGCCAGAACGTCGGCGAGCGGCTGGTCGTCGAAGACGATGCGCCCTTCGCGCCACGCCAGCGCCTGGGCGGGATCGACCGCGCGCGGCGCCGAGAGCACCGACGCTCCTGCGCCCACCATCTGGCCCGGATGCAGATCGACGCGCTCCTGCGGGTCCTCGCGCAGCGCGACCTCGACCTTGCCGCGTTCGAGCACCACCTGATCTTCGCGCGGCTCCAGACGGACCGCGAAGGCGGTGCCCTTCACCTCGACCGTGCCGAAATGTCCGGCGACCCGGAACGGATGGGCGGCATCCGGGCGCACGTCGAAGAAGGCTTCGCCCTCCAGAAGCCGCACCTCTCTGCGGCCGCCGGCGAAGTCGAGCGCGACGGCGGTGGCCGAATTGAGCTGCATGGCCGAGCCGTCCGGCAGGGCGACCGACATGCGCTCGCCCACCGCGGTCATGTGGTCGGCCTGAAGGCGCAGCAGCAGCGTCGGTCCCAGCCAGACGGCGAGTGCGAGGCTCGCGGCCGCGGCGGCGAGGGCGAGCGGCCGGCGCAGGAGACGGGCCG
>NZ_JBNFNU010000709.1:0-1164 GCF_057364445.1 Xanthobacter sp. BG11Y11_SDJG | reverse complement strand
CACCCGGCTGCGCAGCAGCTCGCGGACGAGCAGGCGCGCCTCGCCGCACTCCAGGAGGAGCTGCGCGGCGCCCTGGCGCTGGAACGCACCCTTGCCGCCCACACGCTCGGCGCGCGCATCTGCGCCCGCTACCAGGCGGAGAAGGCGGCGCGCGGGCTGCTCGACTTCGACGACCTGATCCAGAAGGCGTCGGGCCTGCTGAACGCCGTGCCGGCCTCCTTCGTCCATTTCAAGCTCGACCAGGGCATCGACCATATCCTGGTGGACGAGGCGCAGGATACCAGCCCCGCGCAGTGGAAGGTGGTGGAGGGGCTGACCTCCGACTTCTTCTCCGGCGCCGGCGCGCGCGAGAGCGTCACCCGCACCGTGTTCGTGGTGGGCGACGAGAAGCAGTCGATCTTCTCGTTCCAGGGCGCCGAGCCGGCGGCGTTCGGCGGCATGCGCGCGACGTTTGAGCAGAAGGCGGGGAGCGAGCGCTTCGCCCGCGTCGAGCTGCCCCATTCCTTCCGCTCCGCGCCTGGCGTCCTGGAGGCGGTGGACGCTGTGTTCAAAAGCGAGACCGCCCATCGCGGCCTGACGCTGGAGAATGTCGCCCCCGCCCACGCTCCCATCCGCGCCGACGCGCCCGCCCTCGTGGAGGTGTGGCCCACCACCACGCCGGAGCCGAAGCCGGAGGTGGACGACTGGCGCCGGCCGCTCGACGCGGTCGCCACCGACGACCCGGTGAACGCCCTCGCCGTCCGCATCGCCCGCTTCGTGCAGGCGGCGGTGGCGCAGGGCATCGCCGTGCCCTCGCGCCAGGCCCGGCCGCTGAAGGCGGGCGACGTGCTGGTCCTGGTGCGGCGGCGCGGCAAGATCTTCGAGGCGGTGATCCGGGCGCTGAAGGAACTGGGCGATCCCCGCGTCGGCGTCGCCGGGGCGGACCGCCTCGTGGTGGCGCAGCACATCGCCGCCATGGACCTGATGGCGCTCGCCGACGCGCTGCTCTCGCCCGAGGACGACCTCGCGCTCGCTTCGGTGCTCAAGAGCCCGCTGTTCGGCTTCACCGACGACGATTTGATGGCCTGGTGCCCCGGACGCGACGGCCGGCTCATGGATGCCCTCGCGGCCCATGCCGCCACCGCCCCCCGGCTCGGCGCAGGCGCTCGCGCGGCTGGAGCGTGG
>NZ_JBNFNU010000708.1:0-1167 GCF_057364445.1 Xanthobacter sp. BG11Y11_SDJG | reverse complement strand
CGCCGCCGCCTTGCCGGCGGCGCGCTGGTGCGGCTTGGCCTGCGCAGAGAGCGCCGGCGTCTTTCCCGCCTTGGTCGTTGCCGTTGCCGTTGCCGATGCCGTGGCCTTGGCCTTGGCCGTGTCGGCGCCGGCGGACGCGGCCCGCTTGGGGGCGTCGGCGACGGGAAGGGATGGCGCTTTGGTCTTGTGCGGCATTTTTCCCGTATACTGAGCAGCCATGACCGATGCCAGCCGAAGCGAAGCCACAGACCTGCGAGCGGATGCGCACGCGCCGGCCGTCCTGCTCGACGAGCCGGAGATCTATGCCGTGACGCTGGCGCCGCACCGCTCGCTGAGCCAGCGCGGCTTCCTGACCGTCATGGCGGCCGTGGGCGCGGTGAGCTTCGTCGCCGGCCTCGTCTTCCTGGCCATGGGGGCGTGGCCGATCTTCGGCTTCTTCGGCCTCGACGTGCTCATCATCTATGTCGCCTTCCGCGCCAATTTCCGCTCCGCCAAGGCGCGCGAATACATCCGCGTCACGCCGAGCGTGGTGGAGGTGCGGCGCGTGCCGGTGAAGGGTCGGGAGCGCACCATCCGCCTCAACCCGTTCTGGACCCGCATCTGGCGCGAGGACGACGAGGACCACGGCACCCAGGACGTGGCGCTGGTGAGCGGGCGGTCCACCGTGCCTGTCGGCCGCTTCCTCGGGCCGGAGCAGAAGGGGGCGCTGGCGGATGACCTCACCGCCGCTCTGCAGGCGGTGAAGCGCGGCGTCACGCGCTCCACCTTCTGAACGCTCACACGAACGGTCGCAGCAGCACGCCCAGCAGCCCGCGAAAGCGCAGCGCGCCGTCCACGGCGACGAGACAGACGCAGGGGCCGTCCGCGTCGACCACCGGGGCGTGATCGACCTCGCCGTCCACCTCCACGAGGTCGCCGGCGACATAGCGCCCGCGATGGTCGTGATAGGCGCCATGCAGCACCTGGGTGAATTCCAGGCCCGCATGGGTGTGGTCGGGGATGCCGCGGCCGGCGCCGATGTCCAGCAGCATCACGTTCGCCTTGGGATCGCCGGGCACGCCGACCCGTCCCATGCGCACCCCGGCGCGATCGGCCGCAGCGGGCCGATGGCGCAACCGGCGAGCGCCGCGGGCAGAACGAAGCCGGGGGGAAGGCCGGCCGCCCCTT
>NZ_JBNFNU010000707.1:0-1171 GCF_057364445.1 Xanthobacter sp. BG11Y11_SDJG | reverse complement strand
TTCGGCGAGGCCCGGCGCCGGCAGCAGGCGGTGCACCATGCGGCGGATGGCATCGGCGCCGCCGGCAACGTCGTTGGCCAGGGCGGCGACCGCGCGGCGCTCTTCGCCGGGACGGTGCAGCGCATTCAGGGCGAGCGCCAAAGCAAGCGCGTTCTCGCGGCTCGGGTGCATCTCCAGCTGCGGCAGGAGTGCCAAAGCGGTGGCCTCGTCGGCACGCAGGAAGGCGGCGAGGGCAAGATAGGTGTCCTTGAGGGGGCCGGCCTGGGCGCCGTCCGCCTCGGCATTCGCCAGCAGTTCCTCGCCCTCCGCCACGCGGCCCGCGGCGATGTAGACCATGCCCACGCCGGCAGCGACGGTCGCGTCGTGCGGGTTGAGCTGGAGCGCTCGGGTGGCGGTGTCCACCGCGGCGCGATACTCGCCGAGAAAGGCCTGCACCAGCGCGAGGGTGCGCGCGGCATAGGCGCTGGCGGGGGCGAGCTCCACCGCGCGTTCCGCCGAAGCCAGCATCTGCGCGGCCCGCCCGGGCGTCGGGTCATATCCCGATTCGCCGGTGGCCTCGGCCAGCAGGGCCATGGCCTTGAGCGCGTGGCCCATGGCAAAGCCGGGCAATTGCCGGGTCAGACCGTCGAGGCATGCCCGCACGGCGGCGGGGCTCTCGCCGCCGGTCCGGGAGAGCAGGCCGAACGCCCGGGCGACACAGCCATAGGCCGACTGCGGCGCTTCCGCGCGCACCGTGGCGAGCGCGCGCGCCGTGACAACGCCCTGCGCCTCCAGCAGTGCGCCGGATACCGCGCGCACCATGCGCCGGGCGCTGGCGGCGATGTCGTCGTCGCTCCTCAGGCCCTCCACCGCGCGGGACCACAGGATGACGCCCGCGCAGCGGTCGGTGACGCGCAGCAGCAGGGAGAAGGTGCCGTCCGCATGGCCTTCGGCCACCGTGCCCAGACCGAACCGCGAGCGCCCGTGGCTGCCGCAGGCGACCGGGGCGGTGAGCTCGGTCGGCATCGTTTCGCGCACGGTGATGAAGTCGAACTGGGCCAGCGCGTCACCGAGGCGCTCCTCGAAGGCGCGCAGGATGCCGCGCGCCGGCGGCTCGACGCCGGCCGCCTCGAAGGCGGCGACCTCCATCACCGGCAGCATCACGCGCTGGTCGTCGGCGCGCAGGGGGGCG
>NZ_JBNFNU010000706.1:0-1179 GCF_057364445.1 Xanthobacter sp. BG11Y11_SDJG | reverse complement strand
CGCGCGAAGCGCCCGCTCAGAAGCGCGTGACGATGTCCGTGAGCGCCGCCGCGGCCGGTCCTCCAGCGCCGCATCGACGCTGCCCAGATAGACGAAGCCGGTGATGCGCTCGTGCGGCTCGAGCCCGAGCGCGGCGCGCGCATCCGCATCGGTGGCCGGCATTCGCTGATCCAGCTGGCGCCGTAGCCGCAGCGCGGCGGCGGCGAGCAGCATGTTCTGGCAGCAGGCGGCCGACGACATCACCTGCTCCCATTCCGGGATTTTGGCGTGCGGGGCGGCGCGCGAGACCACCGCCACCACCACGGGGGCGCGCAGGAAGCGGCCGCGCTCCTCCTCGAGGCGCCTCGCCTCCGCCTCAGGATTGCGGGCGGGCGAACACGGCGGCCGATGGCCGCGCCCGGCCCGCGCGCGGCCATCGCCCTCCAGCACGATGAAACGCCACGGCACGAGCTTGCCGTGATCCGGCACCCGCGCCGCGATGGTGAGGATGGTGTCGAGATCCTGCGCCGAAGGGCCGGGCGCCTTCAGGTCGATGATGCGGGAAGAGCGGCGGGTGCGCAGCAGATCAAGGGCGTCGGGCATCGGCAAATCCTTCTGCGGCCGGGGCCAGGCCGCGGTCCGGGCCTACACGGGGCGCCTTTAAGAAAACGTGTCAAAACAACGATCTAGGTTATCGAAGGCCATCCGGGGATTGGCGGGCACTTTGTTTAGGGCAAACCCGGTCGTGGCGAAAGGCGCCTTGAGCGATGCTGCAGCGCGGCTTGCGGCAGAAGGGCTGGAGAGCCGGCAAACCAGCTATGAGTTGTGCACAACGCCGCCTGCTCGCGAATCCTCCCGTGACGGAAGTGACCGAATCGTCATAAGCGGAACGTAGGTTTTTACCATACGGCCGGGGGAACGCCGATGGGTCAAGAACTGGCATTCGAGCAAATTCGGGATCTGGCGCGGCAACTGGCCCGCTCCGGCCGCTTCTGCAGCTGGCGGCTGATCGCCATCGAGCTGCGCTTCATGGAAGGCATCCGCGCGGCGGCCGACTGCTTCACCGACGCGCTGATCCGCGACGAACTCGACGGCCTGTGCCGCGACGCCCAGAAGCGGGCGCGGCAATGGCCGCTGCCCAGGATCGGCTCGGCCGTGGCCGCACCGCCAGCCCGCCGCACCCGCCGCGCCGCGGCCGGC
>NZ_JBNFNU010000705.1:0-1180 GCF_057364445.1 Xanthobacter sp. BG11Y11_SDJG | reverse complement strand
GCGGCCATCCCCGCCCATGCCCTCAAATGAGCACGGGGCGTTGGGACTGCTGAAAGCCGCCGGCCTGCCCGCCCCCGACGTGCGCGTCGCCGCGACGCCGGACGAGGCCGCCCGCGCGGCCGGGGAAATCGGCTTCCCCGTGGTGGTGAAGGTCCTCTCCCCCGACATCCTCCACAAGTCGGACATCGGCGGCGTGGCGCTCAATCTCGCCACGGCCGAGGCGGTGCGGGAAGCGGCGGCGACCGTTCTGGAGCGCGCCCGCGCCGCAGCGCCGGAGGCCCGCATCGACGGCGTGCTGATCGCGCCGATGATGCCGAAGGGCGGCGTCGAGACCATCCTCGGCGTCACGGTGGACCCGGTGTTCGGCCCCATGGTGATGTTCGGCCTCGGCGGCGTGCTGGTGGAGGTGATGGGCGACGTGGCCCTGCGCCGTGCGCCGTTCGGCCTCAAGGAGGCGCGCGCCATGATCGGCGAGATCCGCGGCGCGAAGGTGCTCGAAGGCGTGCGCGGCGCCCCGCCCGCCGACACCGAGGCGCTCGCCGCGGCCTTGGTGGCGCTCTCGCGCTTTGCCGCCGCCAATGCGGAGCGGATCGAGAGCATCGACGTGAACCCCTTCCTCGTCTTCCCCGAAGGCAAGGGCGCCGTGGCGCTCGACGCCGTCATCGTTCCCGCCGCCGGAAAGGCCGCCTCATGAGCACGCCCGAGACCATGGACGCCCTTGTCTGCACCGCCCACGGCGAGCCGTCCGGGCTCACGGTCGCCGCGGCTCCGGTGCCGGTGCCGAAGGCGGGACAGGTGCTGATCGCGGTGGAGGCCGCCGGCATCTCCTATGTGGACGTGCTGATGGGGCGCAACGCGCACCAGAACAAGCACCCGGTGCCGTTCTCGCCGGGCATGGAGGTGGCGGGACGCATCGCCGCCTTGGGCGAGGGCGTCACCGCATTCTCGCTTGGCCAGAGCGTGGCGGCTTTGGTCTATGACGGCGGCCATGCCCCCTTCGTCGCCGCGAGCGTCACGGAAACCTTCGCGCTGCCCGAGGGCTGCGACCCGGTGCGCACGGCGGGCCTGCTCTCCGTGGCCCTCACCGCCGACCTCGCTTTGGCCGAGCGCGCGCACCTGCAGCCCGGCGAGACGGTGCTGGTGGGCGGGGGCGGCGGCGGCGTCGGCATCTGTGCATCCA
>NZ_JBNFNU010000704.1:0-1181 GCF_057364445.1 Xanthobacter sp. BG11Y11_SDJG | reverse complement strand
CCTCGGCCGCGCGGCGCGCGCCGGCAGCGCGCGCGACTCCACGTCGACCGCCGCGGCGCGCCCAGTTCCGCCCCCACCGATTCCAGCTCGCCCTTGAGCGCCGCCAGACGTGCCACCACGGGATCCCGAGCGCCCATATGCGCCTCCTTCACTCTCTTGGCCGCGCCGGGGGCGCCGCGCGGCCGCCTCGATGGAGCCCCCTCCCCCCTTCTCGTGTCAAGCGGCAGGACCGCCATTGACCCGAGCGGGGTTCGGGCGCACATCCGCCCCTCGTCAGGGGAAAACGCCCGGAGAGCGAAGATGGCGCGCCACGTCGACTATTATTTTTCCACCCCCTCGCCCTGGACCTTCATGGGCCATGCCCCGTTCATGGATCTGGTGCGCACCTACGGCTTGGACGTGGCCTTCCGCCCGGTAGCGCTCGGCCCGGTGTTCGCCGAGACCGGCGGCCTGCCGCTGCCCAAGCGCGCGCCGGCGCGCCAGGACTATCGCCTGGTGGAGCTGCAGCGCTGGCGCGTGAAGCGCAATGTGGAGCTGAACATCCATCCCCGCTTCTGGCCGTTCGACCAGACCCGCGCCCACCAGATGATCATCGCCGCGCTCCAGGCCGGCCTGCCGGTGGACGCGCTGATGCGTCGCATCTTCGCGGGGGTCTGGCAGCGCGAGGAGAACCTCGCCGATCCGGCCACCCTGGCGGCGATCGCCGACGAGGTGGGGCTGCCGGGAAGCTCGCTGGCGCTGGCCGCGGAGAGCGAGGCCGCCGCCAGCGCCTATGACGAGAACCGGGCGCTAGCGATCGCCGCCGGCGTGTTCGGCGCGCCGTCTTATGTGCTCGACGGCGAGGTGTTCTGGGGCCAGGACCGCCTCGACCTGCTCGCCGACGCGCTGGCCAGCGGGCGCACGCCCTACCGGCCGATCAAGGCGCAGTGACGCGCCGGCCCCGCTTCGGCCGCGATCGGCGGCGAGCATAGGGTGTCGCGCCGGTCCCCGACAGCGGGGGGCCGGGCCGTGCCCTGCCGCCCGGCATGCGCGGGCCGCGACAAGACGAGACGGAGGCCGCCATGATCCGCCATCGCCTGACGCTCCTCATTGCTGGCGCGCTGCTGGCCGCACCCCCTGTCCGTGCCCCTGGGCCTCGTCGCAGCGCCTCGCCGCCGCGCAGACCGGCGCCGGACGCCAGG
>NZ_JBNFNU010000703.1:0-1184 GCF_057364445.1 Xanthobacter sp. BG11Y11_SDJG | reverse complement strand
CGCCGCACCCCCGCGGCGGCGTCCCGGCCACAGCCTCCGGCATCGCCCGTTGGCGGCGCGAAGCCTGGAGCGGATGCCGATGCGGCCGGTGGGCAGCCGGATCGGATGCAGCTTCTATCGGCGCGTCACAGCGCCACCACGGCGCCGATCGCAAAGCGCGGCGCCACGCGGGTGATGGCATTCACCAGAGGCTTGCCGAACTCCGGAATCTCGATCTCGAACACGTCGCCTCCTGCGTGCGCACGCCGTCGGCGAAGGACGCGACCGAAGTGCCGAAGAACTGCACGTGGACGTCGCCGGGACGCAGGAACTGGTCGTACTTGAAGTGGTGGTATTCGAGATTGTCCAGCGCATGGCACATATTGTCCTCGCCGGTCGGGAACGGCTTCTCCCAGATCACCTCGCCGCCGCGGCGGATGCGCGCCGTGCCCACCAGATGGCGCGGCAGGGCGCCCACATAGAGCTCCGGGCCATAGGAGCAGTGGCGCAGCTTGGAATGGGAGAGGTAGAGATAGTTCTTCTTCTCCATCACATGGTCGGTCGCCTCGTTGCCGATGGCGTAGCCGAGCCGGTAGGCGGTGCGGTCCGGTCCGATCACGTAGAGGCCGACCACCTCCGGCTCCTCGCCCTCGTCGTCGGCGAAGGCCGGCACCGGATAGGGCGCGAACGGGCGCACGACGATGGAGCCGTCGCCCTTGTAGAACCATTCGGACTGGACGCCGGGCTTGCCGTCCGTGGGCTTGCCGCCCTCCAGGCCCCATTTGAACATCTTCATGGAGTCGGTGAGGGTCTCGGCCTCGTCCTTGAGCTTCTGGTGCATCTGGCTGCGGGCGGCGGCGCTGGCGAGATGGGTCAGGCCGGTGCCGGCGATCAGGCAGTGCGCCGGATCGTCATGGTCGAGCGGCGGCAGGATGCGCCCCTCGGCGATGAGCTGCTCGTAGTCCAGCGTGCCGTCGGTGCCGAGCGCCTCCACCTTCGCGGCGAGCGACACCCCGTCGGCGATCGCCGCCAGGGCCAGCTCGCGGGTGGTGCGCGCGCCGGCGATGCGCCGGATCACCGCCCCGTCCACGATGCCGACGAAGCGCGCGCCATGGCGGCATCGGAACTGAACCAGACGCATGAGGGTGCTCTCCATTGAGGGTCCGAAAATGCGCCGGGCGGGCGGCGAGGGGCGCCGGCCGGCC
>NZ_JBNFNU010000702.1:0-1187 GCF_057364445.1 Xanthobacter sp. BG11Y11_SDJG | reverse complement strand
CGCCGCCGCGGGTCGCGCCCGGCATCCTCACCGTCCCATCGCGGTGCCGGAGGGCATGCCGCGCAATGCCTTCCGGGCGCTCGCCAGCCTCCAGCCCGGCACGCTGCCGCTGGCCGCGCCCGGCCCCGGTCTGACGCTCCACTGCCTGGACGTGACCGCTCCGGTGGCGCAGGCGGTGGAGGCGGACGCGCGCCTTCCTCGCCATGCGGTCGCCCGCCCCCGTTCCGACCGCCGCGACCGACGGGCGCCATCATGGCTGACCTCCTTTTCGCCGCCGGCGCGCTGGTGTTCCTCATCTGCGGCTTCGGCCTCGCGGCGCTGTGGCGCGGCGGCACCGACATCGACCGCATGCTGGCCTTCCAGCTCCTGGGCTCGGGCGCGATCGCCGCGCTGCTGCGCTCGCGCCGGCGATGGCGAGCCGGCGCTGCTCGACGCGGCCCTGCTGACGGCGCTGCTGGCGGCATTGGCCGCCAGCGCCTATCGCGCGGCCCTGGGCAACCGGCCTCCGCCCGCCCCGGCCGCTCCGGAGCGCCGGCCATGAGCCTGCTGCTCGACGCCCTGACGGTCTTCCTCATCGCCGCCGGTCTCCTGTTCTTCGCCGCCGGAACCCTCGGGCTCCTGCGGCTGCCGGACCCGCTCTCGCGCATCCACGCCCTCACCAAGGCCGACAATGTGGGCCTCGCGCTGATCGTCCTCGGCCTCCTGCCGCAAGCCGGAAGCCTGATGGCGGCGGTGAAGATGATCGCCGTCTGGGCGCTCGCCCAGCTCGCTTCCGGCGCGATCTCGCAGGTGCTCGCCGAGGCGGCGATGGTGGAGGCGGAATTCGAGGCAACGGCGCGGGAGGAGCGGCCGTGAGCCTCGTCTTTGATGCGCTGGCCAGCTTCTGGTCGTCGGCGCCGCCCTCGCGGCGGTCACCGCTGCGGCGCCGCGCGCGGCGGTGATCGCCTTCATGGGCTATGGCGTGCTCCTCGGGCTTGCCTGGGCGCGACTTTCGGCGCCGGACGTGGCGCTCACCGAGATCGCCATCGGCAGCGGCATCTCCGGCATCGTGCTGCTGCGCGCGGCGGCGGGCCTGCCCGCTGTCCCGCCCGCACTGAACCGGGCGCTCGCCGCCGCCGATCTCCGTGGCCGTGCGCCTTGGGCCTCGCCGGGCTCGTGCTCGCCTTGCCGGAGCCGGCGCCCTCGCG
>NZ_JBNFNU010000701.1:0-1187 GCF_057364445.1 Xanthobacter sp. BG11Y11_SDJG | reverse complement strand
GCACGCCGGACGCGCCTCGCGGCCGGCGCCGGGCGCCTCGCCGTGGCGCAGCGCATGCGCAGCACCATGCCGCGGGGGGCGAGGGTGTAGTCCGCCATCCAGTCGATCAGCGCCATGAGGTCGGGCGGCAGCGGCGCATAGTCCAGCTTCGCCTTCACCGCCTTGAGCTTGGCGGTATCCACCGCCTTCGGCGGCCCCACCTCGGACCACACCACGCCGATCACGCTCTTGGTGGCGAGCGGCACATGCACCAGGTCGCCGGGCGCGAGGCGCATGCCGTCGGGCACGAGGTAGGAATAGGCCGCGTCGAGGCCGAGAGGCAGGAGGACGTCGACGGTGCGCATGCCGTCTTTTGGCCTGCGCCGCGGCGAAGGTCAAAGGGCAGCGGCGGGAGGCGGCCGGCGCACGGGGCGCCGATGGGGCGTTGAACGCATCTGATATTCATGTAGTATGTTATGACTTCAACGCCTGCCGGACGACACACATGAAGACCTATCGGGGCGATCGCACCATCGACGGAATCTCGGTCACCGTTGACGGCAGGCCGCTCCCGCCGCGGGAGGACATCGCTGCGCTCAGCCGCGACGGGTTCGAGTGGAGCTACGAGGGGATCGCGCCGGCCCAGCTCGCCCTCGCCTTGCTCGCCGACCATCTCGGCGACGACCGCCGCGCGCTGGCGCTGCACGACTGGTTCATGCGCGAGGTGGTGGCGAACTTCGCCAACGAGTGGGAGATGACCGCGGCCGACATCGACGCCGCCCTCGCCCAGAAGGCCGCCGCTTGAGCCGCACCGAACGGCGTCTCGTCCTCGATGGTCCCGCCGGTCCGGTCTCCTGCCGGGTCCGCTTGGCCGCGCCGGGCGCGCCGCTCCTGGTGATGCTCCACGGCATCCAGGGCACGGCGGCCGCCTTCGACGCGGTCTGCGCGCGGCTGCCGGACGACTTCGGATGGATGTGTCCGGACTTGCGCGGGCGCGGCCTTTCGGTCGCGCCGGACGATCCCGCCGCCTACGGACTCGACGGCTTCGCCGGCGACCTTGCGGCGTGATCGACGCCGCGCCCAGCCGCGTCGTCCTGGCGGGCTGGAGCATGGGGCGTGCATGGTCTGCCTCGCTTACATTCGCGGCGCACGGGACCGGCCGCATCGGCGCGCTCGTGCTCGCGAGCGGCACCGCCGCCGGGGACCGG
>NZ_JBNFNU010000700.1:0-1190 GCF_057364445.1 Xanthobacter sp. BG11Y11_SDJG | reverse complement strand
CCACCCTCGCCGCGGCCGGCGCGGCCGGCGTGCTGCGCGCCGACCATCTGATCCACCTGCGCTGCGAGGTGCCCACGCAATGCGTGGTGGACGACGCCGCGGCCCTCATGAAGATTGCCCCCGTGGGCCTGATCTCGCTCATGGACCACACGCCGGGCCAGCGGCAGTTCGCCTCGGTGGAGCAGTTCGCGAGCTATTACATGGAGAAAGGCGGCATCAGCCCGCAGGAGATGGAGGCGATCGTCGCCAACCGGCTCGCCTTCCAGGAGCGCTATGCGCGCGCCAACCGGCAGGGCCTGGTGGCGCTCGCCCATGCCCACGGCTGCGTGCTGGCGAGCCACGACGACGCCACCGCCGACCATGTGGCGCAGGCGGTCGCGGAAGGCGTGGCGCTGGCGGAATTCCCCACCACCCACGAGGCGGCGCAGCTGTCCCACGCCGCGGGCGTGCGCGTGCTCATGGGCGCGCCAAACCTCGTGCGCGGCGGCTCGCACACTGGCAACGTCGCCGCCGAGGCCCTGGCGCGCGAGGGCATTCTGGACATCCTGTCATCGGACTATGTGCCGTCGAGTCTGCTTTGGGCGGCCTTCGAGCTGCCGCGCCGGGTGCCGTCCATCGCCTTGCCCGAGGCGGTGCGCATGGTGAGCCGCACCCCGGCGCGGGCCGTCGGCCTCGACGACCGCGGCGAAATTGCTGAGGGCCAGCGCGCCGACCTCGTGCGCGTCACCCGCGTCGGCGACATGCCGGTGGTGCGCGAGGTCCGCCGCGCGGGGCAGCGCGTGGCATGAGCGCTCCGGAACCAATGGCGTGCCGATCGGCCGGGCACGCTGGTGCTGGTGGTCGGCCCGTCGGGGGCCGGCAAGGACACGCTCATCGAAGTGGCGCGGGCGCGTTTTGCCGGAGATGGCCGGGTGCTTTTCGCCCGCCGCCTCGTGACCCGTCCGCCGGGCGCGGGCGAGGCTCATGGCACGCTCGACGCGGCGGCGTTCGAGACCGGCTGCGCGGCGGGACGCTTCCCGCTCGCCTGGCGCGCCCCACGGGGCTCGGCTATGCGCTTGGGCCGGACGTGGCGGCGCATCTACGCGGCGGCGGAGTCGTGGTGGCCAACGGCTCGCGCGCCAGCCTGCCGGCAGGCCCGCGCGGCCGCTTTGCCGGCTCCGGGTGGTGCTGGTCAGCGCGCCGGTGGATGT
>NZ_JBNFNU010000699.1:0-1191 GCF_057364445.1 Xanthobacter sp. BG11Y11_SDJG | reverse complement strand
CGCCGCCGAGCGCGCCGAGCGCCCGCCCCGCCACCGCACCGAGCGGCCCGAAGAGCGCGCCGCCGATCAGGGAGCCGGCCGCGCCGAGAAAGCAGGGTCGCCATAGTGGGGTCCTTCGGGTTGGTCGAAGAGAGCGTGCGAACGGCGGATGCGGCGCCGGCATCCCGCCCTCGCGTCCCGGCTGACGGGAGCGGTGCGGAGCGCCGCGGGAGGCGAGCCGGGACCCAGCGCAAAACCTCCGCGAAGCGGGCAGAATCTCAGCACCCTCGATATCGAAGCGCCTCCGGCGGACTCTTGCGCTGGACCCCGGCTCGCATTCCGCTCGCACTCCATGCGTCCGGGGAACCCTCAATCCGCCACCCCGGGAAAGGCGAAGGCATAGGCGCAGCGGCGGGACCACCAGCGGCCAAGATGGCTCTCGCACACCTCCGCGCCGTCATAGGCGTGGATCATCATCCCGCCCTCCCGCAGCGTCCCCGCGGAGAGGATCGCCGCGTGCTTGGCGGGCAGGTGCGCACGAAAACGGAACAGCAGCACGTCGCCCGGCCGGCGGCTTCGAGCGGCACCGCCACGAGCCGGCGGAAGGCGGTCTCGGCGAGCGTCTCGCGCTTTCCGGCTTCCGCCCAGTCGGGCGCATAAGGCGGCAGCGGCTCGGGCTCGGGGCCAGCAGCGCGCCGCCACACCCCGCGCACGAGGCCAAGGCAGTCGGCGCCCTCGCCCTGCACCGAGGCGCGGTGGCGGTAGGGCGTGCCGAGCCAGGCCCGCGTCTCCGCGAGGATGTCGGCCCGCCGGAACGCCGCGCTCACGACAGCAGCCCGCCGTCATAGCCGCCCTCGCCGGGCACCGCGACGGTGATGACGAAGTCGTTGCCCGGCATGTGCGGGAAGCCGCGGAAATTGCGCGCGTTGGCGAAGCGATCGCGGCAGGTGGCGAAGGCCTTGTCGCAGCCGGCGGTGAGGCTTGCCGCATCCCCGACCGCCACCGCGAAAGGCGGGCGCTGCCACAGGCGGACCACCGCTTGGCCGCCTTCCGGGAGATGCGATTTCACCTCGCTGGCGAAGCCCGCATTGGCGCCCGACGTGAAGGCGAGGCGGCCGCGCGCGAAGGCCTCCGCCGCGTAGCCGGACAGCCCGTCGAGCACCAGCCGCGCGCCGTCCGCGTGCGCCACGGTGGCGAGCGCGCTGTGGATCG
>NZ_JBNFNU010000698.1:0-1194 GCF_057364445.1 Xanthobacter sp. BG11Y11_SDJG | reverse complement strand
CGCGTCCGCACCGCGGCGCTGCTCGCCATGGCGCTCTTCGCCGTCATGCTGGTCGCCGCGCCCGCCGCCCGCGCGGCCCTGCTGACCGGCTCCGTCGACCACGACTTCATGGGCGCCAACGAGACCTTCAACTACGTCCTCAGCCTCTCCGGCGGCGACGCCCGCGAGCCGCCGGATCTCGCGCCGCTGACGAAGGACTTCGAGATCGTCGACCGCACCCGCCGCAGCCGCTCCGACGACGTGGGCGGCCGGCCGGTGGACGTGAACGAGTGGGTGATGACGCTGGCGCCGAAGCGCACCGGCATCCTCACCGTGCCCGGCCTCACCGTGAAGGGGCAGACCTCGGCCCCGCTCAAGGTCCAGGTGGTGCCGGCGGTCCCGGTCGCAGCCCCCGCGGACGATGGCGGCCTGTTCGTGCGCGTGGATGCGGGGGATGTCGGCCCCTATGCCCAAAGCCTGGTGCCGGTCGCGATCCGCATCTTCGACAGCGTCGGCATGCGCTCCGGCCGCTTCGGCGACCTGAAGGCGGATGGCGCCTCGTTCACCCCCGAGGGCAAGCAGCGGGTCTATACCCGCACCATCGGCGGCAAGCGCTACGGCGTCATCGAGCAAAGCTTCCTGATGCAGCCGCAGAAGAGCGGGCGGATCGAGATCGAGCCGCTGACGGTGAACGTGACCGTGCCGGCGCGCCCCGGTGCCGCCGCCACGTCGATGTCGAACCTGCTCGGCCGCGGCAACATCCCGACGCTCCAGAGCGAGGACGCGACGCTCAAGGCGCAGCCGGTGGCGATCGACGTGAAGCCGCGTCCCGAGGGGGCCGAGGGCTGGTTCCTGCCGGCGCGGGCGGTCAGCCTGACGCAGCAATGGTCGGCGCCGCCGGAGCGGGCCAAGGTCGGCGCCGTGCTCACCCGCACCATCCGCCTCAAGGCGCGCGGGGCGAGCCCGAACCAGCTGCCGCCGCTGCCGGTGACGGAGGTGGATGGCGTGCGCCAGTACCAGGACGACAGCCAGACCGGCCGCGTCACCATCGACGGCGAGAGCGGCGCCGAACTGGTCGAGACCCTCTCCGTGGTGCCGGCGCGGCCGGGCGCCTTCACCCTGCCGGCGGTCGAGGTGGGATGGTGGAACCTCGCCACCGGCCGCCAGGAGCGCACGACCCTGCCGCCGGTGACGCTCCAGGTGACCCCGGACGGC
>NZ_JBNFNU010000697.1:0-1195 GCF_057364445.1 Xanthobacter sp. BG11Y11_SDJG | reverse complement strand
CGGGCGAGGGCCGGGCTGACGGAAGACGCGCGTCGCGGCCGCCGCGCGGCCCCGGGCTCCCCCTGTGCGCTCCCTGGGGACCCCTGGACACCTCGCGCGAACCGTGACTTGGTGCGCCGTCCGGCCAGAGACCGAGCGACACCTCCATGCGCGAAACCCCCGCCACCGCCCCCGGCACCAGCGAAGGTTCGACCGGCGGCCCCTATGCCGGCCGGGTGGCGCGGTGGCTCTCGATCCACGATCCGGGCGGCATCGACACCACCCGCGCGCTGCAGCTTGCTGTCGCGTTCGTGATCGTCATCACGCTGGGTTACGCCACGTCCCGCGCCTTCGGTCTGGGGCTCGACGTGCCGTTCCCGCTGATGGCCGGCGCCGGCGCGCTGGTGCTCGTCACCTTTACCCCGGCGGCCAGCCGGCGCTCCGAGGCGCGCACCATGGGGCGCATCTTCGCGCTCGCCATGGCCTTTCTCCTGGTGCTGGTCGCGGTCGGCCCGGGCGAGGGCCCGGTCAACGAGATGGTGCAGAAGCTGCTTCTGGTGCCGCTCTCCTTCCTCGCTCTGGTGCTGCGCCGCTCCGGCATGGACGGCCAGCGCCTGGGTCTGTCGCTGATCGTGGTCGCCACCGTCGGCACCATCCTCGCGCCCACGCGCGCGCAGGCGGTCTATTTCCTGCTCGCCTTCTGCCAGGGGGCGGCGGTGATGGTCGCCCTGCGGCTCTCGCCCTGGCGGCCGTCGGCGGTGCAGGCGTTCGTGAACTCCGCCCACGACGTGGAGCAGATGCTCGCCGCGTATCTGCGCGAGATGTCGGAGGCGGTGCGTGCGGGCCGCCCGTTCCCGGCCGATCTCGGCCCCGAGGTGGGGGCGGCGCGGGCCCGGGTGTGGAACGCGCTGGCCAATGCCTCCGCCGAGGACCCCGGCGCGCGCCTGGATTTCGAGCATCTGCGGGCGAAGATCTACCGCCTGCGGGTGGCGGTGCTGCTGCTCGCCAGCTGCATTCCCGCCGGAGCCCGCGGCGGCCCCGACTGGCGTGCCCCGTTCGCCAATGCCGCCGACCACATCGCCCGCCGCCGTGGAGGTCTCGGCCGCATCGACGACAAGGCGGAAGAGCGCTTCGAGCGCGCCATCGAGACCCTGAGGGCCGCCGCATTCGACACCGGCCTCGACCCGGCGTCGCGCTTCGCGCTGCTGCTCGCCGA
>NZ_JBNFNU010000696.1:0-1199 GCF_057364445.1 Xanthobacter sp. BG11Y11_SDJG | reverse complement strand
TGACGTGCTCCCCTGAGTTCCTGCCACGGATAAGTTGGGTCCTTCGATCAGGAGAAGGACCATGCGGCGCAGCCGTTTCAGCGAGGAGCAGATCATCTCGGTGCTGAAGGAGCACGAGGCGGGGATGAAGACCGCCGATGTGTGCCGCAAGCACGGGGTCTCGGATGCCACCCTCTATAAGTGGAAGGCGAAGTACGGGGGCATGACGGCCTCCGAGACGGCACGGCTCCGCACGCTTGAGGAGGAGAACCGGCGGCTGAAGAAGCTGCTGGCCGAGCAGATGCTCGACAATGCGGTGCTGAAGGATCTGCTGGGAAAAAACTGATCTCGCCTGCGGCGCGGTTCACGACGGTGAAGCGTGTGATCGACGATCACGGCTACTCGGAGCGCCGGGCCTGCAGGCTGATCGGAGTGGATCGGTCGAGCTTCCAGTACCGGCGCGAGGCGGATGGCGATGCCGCCGTCCGCACGCGCCTGCGGGAGCTTGCCAATGAGCGCCGCCGGTTCGGCTACCGGCGGCTGGCGATCCTGCTGAGGCGGGAGGGCGTGAGGATGAACCTGAAGAAGGTCTACCGCCTCTACCGGGAGGAGCGGCTCGTCGTGCGTCGGCGCGGCGGGCGCAAGCGGGCGCTCGGCACCAGGGCGCCGGCGGCCGTCCCGCAGGGGGCGGACCAGCGCTGGAGCCTCGACTTCGTGTCCGATGCCCTGAACGACGGCCGGCGCTTCCGGGTGCTGAACATCGTCGACGACTTCACCCGCGAATGCCTGGCGGCGGTGGTGGACACCTCGCTCTCGGGCGCCCGCGTGGTGCGCGAGCTGAACGAGGTTATCGCCCGCCGCGGCCGGCCCTGCATGATCGTCTCCGACAACGGCACCGAGCTGGTCAGCCGGGCGGTCCTGAACTTCTGCGAGGAGACCGCCATCGAATGGCACTACATCGCCCCGGGCAAGCCGATCCAGAACGCCTTCGTGGAGAGCTTCAACGGCCGCCTGCGTGACGAGTGCCTCAATGATCACGCCTTCGCCTCGCTTGCCGAGGCGCGGCGGATCATCGAGGCTTGGCGGATCGACTACAACACCGTCCGACCCCATACGAGCCTCGGCGGCCTCTCGCCGTCGATGTTCGCCAGCCGGTCCCATGAGGACCAAAACCCAGCCGGGCCTAACTTATGACCGGCAGGAAAATGGGGAGCACGTCA
>NZ_JBNFNU010000695.1:0-1212 GCF_057364445.1 Xanthobacter sp. BG11Y11_SDJG | reverse complement strand
AGCGCCCAGCAGCATGGCGGCGAACGGCAGCGTCGCCAGCCCTTCGCGCGGGGCCAGCTGGGCGCCGGCGAGCGGCAGCGCGGCGGAGGCCACCGTCTGCGCCAGCACCGCGAAGGCGAAGCCCAGCGCCAGCGGCACGAGGCCTGCGGGTCCGCGGGCATTGTCGTTGGCGGGCACGTCGAGCTGCGGGTCGCACACGCAGACCAGCATGCCCGCGCGCGGTGCGGAGGCGCTCGCGGCCGGTCTCATTTGGCGAGGTCGTCGTCGGACAGGACGCGCACGGCGGCCCCGTCAAGGTCCTCGTACTGGCCGCTCTTCAGGCTCCACAGGAAGGCGAAGAGGCCGCCGAGGCCGAGCAGCAGCGCAAGCGGCACCAGATAGACGAGCACGTTCATGCGGTCGCCTCCTTGAGGGCGATGGCTTCGGCGGCCTCATCCTTGCGGCCGGGCCGCGCCGCGCGCAAGGCATTCAGCGTGACGAGGATCGACGAGCCGGACATGGCGAGCGCCGCCACCAGGGGGGTGACGAAGCCGGCGATGGCCAGCGGCACCGCGATGAAATTATAGAGGATCGCGAGCCCGAGATTCTGGCGCATGAGCCGTGCCGCCACCCGCGCGCCGTCCACCGCCGTCAGGACGGGCAGCAGGCGCCGGCCCAGGAACACGGCGTCGGCATGGGCTTGCGTCACAGCGGCACCGGTGGCGGGGGAGAGCGAGACCGCGGCGGCGGCGAGCGCCGGGGCGTCGTTGAGCCCCGTCGCCCACCATCAGCACGCTGCGGCCCGCGGCCTTGAGCTGATCGAGGGCGGCGATCTTGTCGGCCGGCTTCATGGCGGCCTCGAAGCGGCCGATGCCGAGCGCGCAGGCCACGGGCGCCACCGCCGCCGGCGATCGCCCGAGAAGATCACAACGTCGAGACCCCGCGCCTTGAGGGCGTCGACGACGGTCTTGGCGTCGGGCCGAAGCTCCTGGTCGACGCCCATCACGAGGGTGCGCTCGCCGTGCCGCACGGCGATGAGCGAACAGGTGGCGGGCATATCGGCAGGGGCCTGGGCGCGGCAGAAGGCAAGGCTGCCGAGGCGCGCCTCGACGCCGTCCACCGTGGCGCGCACGCCCTCGCCGCTGTCCTCGCGCACGTCGGCGAGGGGCGGGCCGTCCGCATAAGCCGCGAACCAACGCGGGCGAGCGGGTGGCGGCTTGCGGCGGCGAGCCG
>NZ_JBNFNU010000694.1:0-1219 GCF_057364445.1 Xanthobacter sp. BG11Y11_SDJG | reverse complement strand
CGGCCGCGGGCGGCAGACGCCTCAGGCGCGCGGGCCGCCTCGCGGGCGGGCACCGGCCCCTGTCGAGACTCGCGCACGGTGGTGGAGAGCCAGTCCTCGAGGTCGGTATAGAAGCGGTTCTGCGCCTGGCCTGCCTGAAGGTCCAGGAAGCCCAGCACCAGCGAGCCGGACAGGCCGAACAGCGAGGACGAGAAGGCGATGCCCATGCCGCCCAGCGGCGCGGCGAGCCCAGTCTTCAGGTCCTCGAACACCGAGCCGGAATCCGGCCCCACCTGGAGCGCGCCGATCACCGCGCTGATGGACGAGACGGTCTCCAGGAGCCCCCAGAAGGTGCCGAGCAGGCCGAGGAACACCAGCAGGCCGGTCAGGTAGCGCGCCAGCTCCCGGCTCTCGTCGAGGCGGGTGCCGATGGAATCGAGGATCGAGCGCATGGTGGACTGCGAGATCGCCATGCGGCCGATGCGGTCGCCGAGCAGCGAGGCCATGGGGGCAAGCAGCGTCGGCGGTCGCGAGACCGCAAGGCCCGGATCGGCGAGGCGGAAGGAGTTCACCCAGTCGACCTCCGGAAACAGCCGCGCCACCTGCCGGATGGCGAGGATGATGCCCACCGCGAGCACGCCGAAGATCACCCCGTTGAGGCCGGGATTGTTCATGAAGGCTTCGATGATCTGCCGGTGCAGCACCGCCGCCAGCGCCGCGCACAGCAGCAGGAAGACGATGATCCGGATGAGGAAGATGCGGGGGGACGACACCTTCAGGAATGGATCCACCACGCGCGCCATGGGCCTGCCCCGCTTTTCCTGGAATGCGGCTTTCACAGGTCGAGGCGACCTGCACCCTGAACCGCCGAACCGCCGTTTGCACCGAATTCGCCGCCGACTATGGCACAGCGAGCCCCAAATGGAACCGCGCGGGGCGACAGGGCGATGACTGCAGGCCCGCTTTGGCAGCCCCCGGCGGCCCGCGCGCGCGACACGCCGGGATGGGGCGTCGTCCGCCCCTTCAACGCCGGCAGGGGCTCCGGTACAGTCGTCGGGTGATTCGCGGGGTGCCACCGGCGCGCCCCGCCGTCGAGGAAAGGACACCGGGTCTGATGGCGGGGCGCATGCGGCAACCGCGCTGCCGGAACACCGGCCCGGATTCGGGAAGGCAGAGCCGGGCCGCCCTCCGCCTCGCCGGCAGCGCTCTCGCTGCCTCGCGCCGATCCCGCGCCGCGGCC
>NZ_JBNFNU010000693.1:0-1232 GCF_057364445.1 Xanthobacter sp. BG11Y11_SDJG | reverse complement strand
CCCTGGCCGACGATCTGCTGCACCAGCGTGTCGCCCGCCGCCATGCCGCCGGTGATGGCGAGATGGCCCACCACGTGGCCGGCGAGCCGCAGCATGCCGAGCACGCCCGGCCGGCCGCCATAAAGCAGCGCCAGCGCCCGCACGAGCCGCGCCGCGGTGAACAGCACGAAGGCGAGATCCAGCAGCGCCCGGGGCGAGACGGCGGTGACCACGGAGACGCTCTTGGCCGCGTCGGAGACCATTTGCCGCGCCCGCGAATCCAGCGCCGGCAGCAGCGTGCGCTCGGTGAGCCGCACCAGATCGGCGCCGTCGATGATGCCGCTTATATGGCCTTCGAGATCGGCGCGGGCGCGGGCCAGGGTCGGCTTCTCGGCGGCGAGGCGGAGCATGTCGCGGGCCACCGTCTCGGCCATGGGCCGGTCGTCGTCGGCGATGGCGGCGGCGGCGCGGGTGCGGATGTCATCGAGCTTCGACAGGCGCGAGAGGCCGGCCACCTCGCGGCCGACGATGATCACGGCGGCCAGCACCAGCAGTCCCGCCAGCGCAAGCCCCACATAGCCGAGCCATTCGGCCTGCGCGAACAGGTCCGCGATCAGATGGCTCACCGCGAGATAGAGGCCGAGGCTGGCGAGCCCGCCCACCGCCGACCAGAACAGGCCGCTCCAGGAGATCCCCCGGCGGCGCGGGCGCGCCTCGGCCGGCAGATCGAGGGCGGCGATCTCCGCCTCGATCGGCTCGGGCGCGAGCGTGACCTCGGCCTGGTCCAGCTTGAACACCTGCGGCCGATGGCGCCGCTGGGCGCCATGGGCCGCCGGGTGGGACGATTTGGGCGCCCCCGGGTGGGCGCCGTGATCCTGGCTCATGGGCCTGGCGCTCCTTGCCGTGTCGCGCGCATCAACCGAGCCGGTCGCCCAGCAGGAACTGGAGCGCCCGGTCGAGGCGAATATGGGGAATGGGCTTGTCCGCGCCAATGCCGGCCGGCGGGCGGAAGCGCAGGAAGCGGAAGTCGGCGTCCTCGGCGTCGGCGGAGGCGAGGCCCCGGAACCCCGCGCCGGAGGGATCGAACAGCGCGTCCGGGTCGGCCGGCAGTTCGCCGGGGAACACCGCCACCTCCTCGATGCCGTCGAACACGTGGCCGCCGGCTCCTGGCCCGCCTCGGGCGTGCCGACGATGGCGTCGAGCTCGTGGCCGCCGCGCGTCACCCGCGCCTCGCGCGTGGCGCGGATGGCGGC
>NZ_JBNFNU010000692.1:0-1233 GCF_057364445.1 Xanthobacter sp. BG11Y11_SDJG | reverse complement strand
CTCGCCGCGGGCACGGCGGGCGCGGCGCGCGAACAGGGCGGCGTTGCGCCGGACGATCTCGTCGCATGGGAAGCGGCGCGCCGGCAGGCCGCCTCCTGCCGCATCGGACACGTGGACCTGTTCGCCCGCCCGGCGCGCTGAGGTCAGTCGAGACCGGCGATGGCGCGGGCGAAGTCGCGCGCGGCGAAGGGCTGGAGGTCGTCCGCCCCCTCCCCCACGCCGATCAGGTGGATGGGCAAAGCGTGCTTCGCCGCGATCGCCACCAGGATGCCGCCGCGCGCGGTGCCGTCGAGCTTGGTCATGACGAGGCCGGTGACGCCCGCCACCCGCGCGAATGCCTCCACCTGGGAGAGCGCGTTCTGGCCCACCGTGGCGTCGAGCACCAGCAGCACGGCGTGCGGCGCCGTGGGCTCCAGCTTCTTGATGACGCGCACCACCTTCTCCAGCTCCGCCATCAGCTCGGCGCGGTTCTGGAGCCGGCCGGCGGTGTCGATCAGGAGCACGTCGGCGCCGCTCTCGCGCGCGGCGGTGATGGCGTCGTGGGCGACGCCGGCGGCATCCGCGCCGGGCTCGCGGGCGATCACCTGCGCCCCGGTGCGCGAACCCCAGACCTTCAACTGCTCGATGGCGGCGGCGCGGAACGTGTCGCTGGCGGCCAGCAGCACCTTCCGGCCCTCGGCGCGCCACTGGGAGGCGAGCTTGCCGATGGTGGTGGTCTTGCCCGAGCCGTTCACCCCCACCATCAGCACGATGAAGGGCTTGTGAGCGCCTTCCATCACCAGCGGCACCGCCACCGGGGCAAGGATGGCCTCCACCTCGCGGGCGATCAGCCCCTTCACCTCCTCGGCCGAAATCTCCTTGTCGTGGCGCCCCGCGCCCACGCTCTCGACGATGCGCGCGGCGGTCTTGGTGCCGAGGTCGGCGCGGATGAGGATGTCCTCCAGGTCCTCCAGCGTCGCGGCGTCGAGCTTGCGCTTGGTGACGAGGTCGCCGATGCCCTGGCTCAGCGAGGAGGCGGTGCGGGTCAGGCCCTTGGCGAGGCGGCTCCAGAATCCGCCGGTCTTTTCCTCTCCGCTCATCGGTCTTCCTTAAATGGATCAGGCGGCGATCAGGCGCGCGCCGTCGTGGCCGGCGACGCGCAGCGCGTGGAGGCTGCCGGCGCGGCAGGTCCCGCGCCAGGCGCACCGGCGTGAATGCTCCGTATGCACCGCGCCCCGCCCCGCCTCCCACCCA
>NZ_JBNFNU010000691.1:0-1238 GCF_057364445.1 Xanthobacter sp. BG11Y11_SDJG | reverse complement strand
CCGCCGGCCGCGCCGCCGCGCGGTCCCTGATGCCCGCCGCCCTCGCCTTCGCCCTGCGCGAACTGCGCGGGGCGCGGCAGGGCTTCACCGTCTTCCTGCTGTGCCTCGCGCTCGGCGTCGCCGCCATCGCCGGCATCGGCTCGTTCGCCCGCGCCCTCACCGAGGGGCTCGACCGGGAGGGGCGCTCCATCCTCGGCGGCGATGCGTCCTTCACGCTCACCCAGCGCGAGGCGAACGCGGCGGAGCTGGGCTTCCTCTCCGGCCACGGCGAGGTGAACCGCGTGGCGACGCTCCGCGCCATGGCGCGCACCGCGGGCGCGAGGCCGCGCTCGCCGAACTGAAGGCGGTGGACCCCGATTATCCGCTGGCCGGCCGGCTGGAACTGTCGCCGCCGATGCCGCCCGGAACCCTGTTCGCGCCCGGCCGGGGCCTGCCCGGCGCGGCGGCGGAGCCGGCGCTGCTCGGCCGGCTCGGTCTGAAGATCGGCGACCGGGTGACGCTCGGCGACGCCACCTTCGAGATCCGCGCCGAGCTGGTCTCCGAGCCGGACAAGCTCTCCGCCGGCATCGGCCTCGGCCCGCGCCTCCTCATCTCGGCCGGCGACCTTCCCGCCACCGGCCTGATCCAGCCCGGCAGCCTGGTGCGCTGGAGCTATCGCGTGCTGCTGCCGGACGCCGCGCCCGCCACGCTCGACGCGCTGATGGAGGCGGCCCACGCGCGCTTCGACGATGCCGGCTTCGAGATGCGCACGCGCCACGGCGCCACCCCGCAACTGGAGCGGGGCATGGGCCGCATTGGCCAGTTCCTGACTTTGGTGGCGCTGACGGCGCTGCTGGTGGGCGGGGTCGGCATCGCCAATGCGGTGTCGAGCCATCTTTCCGCCAAGCGCGCCACCATCGCCACGCTGAAGGCGCTCGGCGCCACCGCGCGCAGGTGTTCGCCGCCTACGGCATCGAAATGGGCGTCATCGCCGCCATCGGCATCGCCGCCGGGCTCGCGGTGGGCGCCGCCATCCCGTTCGCCGGGGCCGCGGCGCTCTCCGCCGTCATCCCCTATCCGGTGGCGCAGCGGCTCGATTTTCGCGACGCTCGGCCTCGCGACGCTCTACGGCCTGCTGGTGGCGGGCCTGTTCACGGTGCTGCCGCTGGCGCGGGCGCAGGAGACGCCGGCGGCGATGCTGTTCCGCGACACCACGGGCGAAGCGGGCGCGCGTTTGCCGCGCCGGCCGCTGATCGCGG
>NZ_JBNFNU010000690.1:0-1241 GCF_057364445.1 Xanthobacter sp. BG11Y11_SDJG | reverse complement strand
TGCGCCAAGACGGCCGCGGCCAAGACGGCGGCCGCCAAGCCCGCCGCCGAGAAGAAGGCGCGGCTCCGAAGGCGGCTGCCAAGCCCGCGGCGGAGAAAGAAGCCCCGCGGCCAAAGGCTCCGGGCCAAGAAGAAGTGAGCGTGGCCCCGCTGAAGGGGCCACCTCGCATACGAAGATCCGTTCCGGGAACCGCGCCACGCGGGACCGGGCGGGGTCGTTCTCATCCTGCCGAAGCCCCATGCGGGCGCGGCACGATGGCAGTGTCTGTGGCAGTGTCTTGAGACGTCTCGTGCGCGGGACGGCTCTTTCTGGGGCGCTTCAGGGCGCCTTGCAGGTCACGTCCGGCATCGGCCGACGGCGCGGCATCCACGGTGCCGCGCCGACCTGATCGTCGTTTCAACGCGGATGTCACCGGCCTGCATCTGGGGGCGCCCGGCTGTTCCGGTGGCCGCATCCAGCGGGCACGCCGCTCCGGTGGCTTCGCCCCGCGTTCCTGCCTGCAATTCGTCCGTATCGATGGTGGCTCGCCGCCGCGCCATGCTTCCCGGCCGGCCTGCGCGCCAGCGGAGTTCGGCGGACGCGCGGCTTCGCGGCGCAAGCATGATGGCGGATCCCTCACGCGCGGAAACCGCAGGTCCACTGGGCAGGGCACAGGCTGTGCACACCCCATCAAGCATGCCCATCTGGATGCGTACCCGCCTGCCCGCCTGAGCGAGCGCAAGGCGCTGGCCCAATCCTGCGCTCACGAAATCCGTCGCGTTTCAGATCCCTCGTGCCCCTCCCCGGGAGTCTCGCCTGCGGCGGGCACCAGGCGCCTCTCGCTCCGGCGCCGCAGCCCCCGCCGTGCGGAGACGTAACGGAAGCTTGTGCCTGGACTTTGCGGCGCTAGATTTCGCCGGTCTCGACTTTGCCACCCCACTGGGACCGATCGGCCATGGCGCCCCGCTTCATATCCCGCCTCCTCCTGCGCGCCGTGCGCGCCGATGCCCTTCGGACCCGCGCCTCGCGCCCCGCGTTGCGGCCGCGCGTGGCCGTTCGTGGTCCTGCCGCAGTCGGCGAAGCGCAGGCGCGCTCGCCCCTGTCCCTCGCGATGGCGACGCTGATCTGCGCCGCGCTGATCGGGGCGACTCCCGGAGGCGGCGCGCGCGCAGTCCAATCCCTGTGCCGCCCTCGGCCCCGACTTCCACAGGGCGCCGGGGCAGTGACAGCTGCGTGCGGGTCGGCGGCGCGGTGCGGGTGGC
>NZ_JBNFNU010000689.1:0-1244 GCF_057364445.1 Xanthobacter sp. BG11Y11_SDJG | reverse complement strand
CGACGCGCCAGCGGTCGAGGCCGCACAAAGCGCGCAGCAGGCTGGTCTTGCCGGCCCCGTTGGGGCCGATGAGGCCGAGAAGCTCGCCGCCACGCATCTCCAGCGAGAGGTCGCGCACCACCGCCGATCCGCCTCGCCGCACGTCGACGCCCTCCGCCGCGACGATCATGGTCCCTCCACCTTAAGCCGCCGCAGCATGGCGAGGAAGAAGGGCGCGCCGATGATCGCGGTGACGACGCCGAGCTTCAGCTCCGGCCGCGTCGGGATGAGGCGCACCGCGATGTCGGCGCCGAGCGTGAGGGCCGCCCCGGCGAGCCCGCTCGCCAGCAGCAGCCGGCCTGGCCGGTGACCCACCAGCGGGCGCACCAGATGCGGCACCACAAGGCCGACGAAGCCGATGGCGCCTGCCACCGCCACGCTCGCCCCCACCGCCGCCGCCGTGCCGCCCACCACCAGCAGGCGCACCCGCCGCATGGAGAATCCGAGGCTCTGCGCGGCGTCCTCGCCGAGCGTCAGCGCATCCATGGCGCGGGCGCTGGCGAGCACCAGGCCCCAGCCCAGCGCCATGAAGGGCAGCGCCAGCGCCACATGGACCAGCGAGCGGTCGGCGAGCGAGCCCATGAGCCAGAACACCACCTCAAGCGCCGCATAGGGGCTCGGCGCGAGATTGAGCGCCAACGCCGTCAGCGCGCCGGCGAGCGCATTGATGGCGACGCCGGCGAGGATCAGCGTCGCGGTGTCGGCGCCGGAGCGGGCCACCATCAGCAGGAATATGGTGGCGATGCCGGCACCGATCAGCCCGCCGAGCGGAAGGGCCAGCGCGAAGGTGGCGGAGAAGCCGAAGTAGAACGCCACCACCGCGCCCAGCGCCGCCGAGCCCGAGACGCCGACGATGCCGGGATCGGCGATGGGATTGCGCATCAGCCCCTGCAGCGCGGCGCCGGTGACGCCGAGGCTGAAGCCCACCGCCGCGCCCAGCACCGCGCGGGGAATGCGCAGTTCGGCGAGCACCAGCGCCGGCAGGCTCTCGCGGCCGGCGAGGAGGTCCGCGACCGCCGCGCCGAGATCGAGCGGGGCATAGCCGATCAGCAGGGAGACGGCGAACAGCGCCGATACCAGCGCCGCAAGAGCGGCGATGAGCAGCCGGTGGTGATCCCGCGCCCCGGTCATTGCCGGCGGCCTTCGGGCGCGGCCGCGAGCGGGCTTGGGCGCCCCCGGCGCCAATCCTGCGCGCGCGAGGACAG
>NZ_JBNFNU010000688.1:0-1250 GCF_057364445.1 Xanthobacter sp. BG11Y11_SDJG | reverse complement strand
GCGCCTTGGCGGCGCGCGCGCGGTGTCGAGCAGGGCCGCCAGCGCCGGCTTGCCGCGCTGCGTCTCCACCGCCGCAAGGGCGCGGGCGACGCCGCGCTTGCCGGCGGCGCGGATCTGGTCGAGGTCGGGAACGATCGGGAGCGGGGCGGACATCGACGCCAATCTAGAGCGTGCGCCGCGGAAATTGAATGCGGTTGCGCACCTGCCGGCGCCGCGACCGGTGCGCCCAACGGAAAAAGGCGCCGGCTTGCGCCGGCGCCCTTCCATTGATCGGATCCGTGCGGGGGAACGGAACAGATCAACAGCCCGTCATTGGCAACGACTGCGCGAGGCCTTGAGGATCGCCCCGTCGGCGCGGTGCAGGTAGCAGCGCCCGTCATTGGCCCAGAAATAATAGCTCTGATTCTGCTGGTCGGCCTGAGCGCCGAGGATCGCGCCGGTGGTGCCGCCGATCAGCGCGCCGGCAACCGCGCCGCCGCCGGTGCCGGTGACGGCGCCGCCGATGAGCGCACCAGCGGTGCCGCCGAAGATCGCGCCGGCGGCGGCGTTGTTCTGAGCCTGCGCCGTGGCGCTCGCGAGGAGCAGGGCCGAGGCGGCGATGAAAGCGGTGCGGAAGGTCATCTTGCTTCTCTCCCGCGGGGCACGGCCGGAACCGGTCCCGCTCGATGGGTGTTTGTGTATCAAGCTCAACATGAACGGCAGATGAGCGACGCGTTCGGCGTTCCTTCAAGCGCCCCATGGCCTTGGCTCGCTTCGCCGGGGCCGGCGTCGGCGCTTCTGCGGAAATGGGCGGTCCGGCGGTGTCGCCGGACACCGGCCCTTGACGGCCGCCTTCTATCGCGACCGAAGGCGGACTAGACTTGGTCGCCCTTCCCCTGCGGAGCCGCATCCCGTGATCGCCCCGACCCGAAAGCCCCGCGGCGCGCGCCCGCTCGCCGACTATGTCGCGCCGGGCATCGCCGAGATGTGCGGCAAGGCCGGGATTTCGGTGGTGGAGGTGGTCACCAATTGGGATGAGATCGTCGGCCCGGATCTCGGCCCCCGCTCGGTGCCGCTGAAGCTGCAATGGCCGCGGCGCGGCCCGGATGGCGCGCCGGCGGAGCCCGCCACGCTGATCGTGCGGGTGGAAGGGCCCTATGCGATCGAGATGCAGCACGCGGCGCCGGTGGTGCTGGAGCGCATCAACGCCTATTTCGGCTGGCGCTGTGTCGGCCGGATCGCGCTGCGCCAGGGGCCCGTGCCGGCCCGCA
>NZ_JBNFNU010000687.1:0-1252 GCF_057364445.1 Xanthobacter sp. BG11Y11_SDJG | reverse complement strand
GCCCGAGGCCGAGCATGTGCCATGCCTTGGTGCAGCGCGACCGCCTGGCGGCCTTCGCGGCGCGCGACGCGGCGCTGGTGCCGGAGGCTGCGTCCGTGCCCTTTCGCGCCGATGAGGAGGCCATGGCGGCCTCCTACCGGGTTGCGGTGGATGCGCTAAGCGAGATCGGGAAGGCGAGGGCGCTTGCCGCCGCCGGGGAGCGCCCTGCGCCTGCGCTCGCGCCCGATCCTGAACCCCATCGCCGCCGTCTGGTGCACTGGTTCGATCGCGTGCTGGCGGAGGACTGGGTGGCGGCCGCCGCGGCCTCGGGGCGCAGCGATGCGGTCCCGCCCCCGCCGCGCGGCATCGCCCACCTGCGCTTCCTCGACGTGGGCGACGGCCGCATGCGCGTCCTGCTGCGCACCTGCGAGGGCGCGCGGGATGCCGCGATCGGCCCGGCGAGCGAGCATCTGGCAAGCCTCGTCCATGGCTTCCGGGCGGCCATCTTCCATCACCCAAGGGAGGTTGAGCCGCTGGGACGGGAGCTTTACGCCGCCCTGATCGCCCCGGTCGCTGCTGGCCTCGGCGACGTCCACACCCTCCATCTCGCACTGGATCCGCCTTTGCTGCATCTGCCGTTCGCGGCGCTGCATGATGGCGAGCGTCATCTCGTGCAACGCTGGGCGCTCGCCATCGATACCGGCGTGCCGCCTCGAGCCGTGGATGCGTCCGACCGTGAAACCTGGCGCCTCGCTGCCTTCGCCGCCACACGCCCAGCCGATGGCCTCGCCGCGCTTCCCTATGCGGCGCATGAGGCGCGGCGGGTGGCGGCGATGCGCGAGGGCGCGCTCGCCCTCGACGGCGACTTCACCGAGGCCGCATTGCGCCGCGCGCTCAATGCGGGCACCGAGATCGTTCATATCGCCAGCCATTTCGAACTGGTGCCGGCGCGGCCGGAGCGCTCGCGCCTCGCGCTGGGCGACGGCGGCAGCCTGTCGCTCGCCGCGCTGCGCCGGACCGACCTTGATTTCACCCAAGTGGAGCTGCTTGTCCTGTCGGCCTGCGCCACCGCCACCGCGGACCATGGCCCCCACGGACTGGAGAGCCTCGCCGGCCTCGCCCAATTGAAAGGCGCGCGGGCGGTGGTCGCTACCCTGTGGCCAGTGGTGGACGCGGCGGCGGCGGAACTGATGGTGGCCTTCTATGCCCACGCCTTACGGACGCCGACCGTCCGAGCCTCGCCGAAGCGCTGCGCCGCGCCCAGGCGGCCATG
>NZ_JBNFNU010000686.1:0-1257 GCF_057364445.1 Xanthobacter sp. BG11Y11_SDJG | reverse complement strand
CGCGGCGTCCTGTCCGGCCGGGAGCGCCCCTCAAGCGGCAGGGCCCTTGCATGAGGCGCCGAGCGCGCCGCGGCGCCGCTCGACGTGCAATCCCGGAGACCCCCCTATGACGACCATCGAGAAGACCGCCCTGGGCAAGCTGGACCAGGAGGGTCGCCTTCTCAATGCGGTTCTCAAGAGCCCCACCACCAAAGGCGAGCGATTCGGCTTTCGCGGCGACATCGCCCTGAAGTTCCAGGCCCAGCTGGCCGACGAGAAGCGCCCGCCGGACTATTGCATGGAGCAGGTGCTCACCATCGCCCCCGAGGGCACCGGCACCATTCCCGTGATGGCCGGCTACCTGCACAATTTCGCCTATCTGGACGATGTGGCGAAGGTGCTCGGCCCACTGCTCGGGCCGGACGGCAAGTATTTCATGTTCTGCAACAACATCGATCTTCTGGCGAAGTACAAGGTGACGCACGGCGGCCTGACCTTCTACGTGCTGCCCTGCGACGAATCCACGGTGTGGAAGGAGATGCTCGACCTCATGGGCATCGACAAGAACGACATCAAGAAGCTCGATACCGCCGGTAAGCTGGACTACGTACTCGATTCCGCGCTGGACTGGAGCGCCGACTACGAGCCGATCAGCTTCGAGACCGGCGTCTCGGTGATGGAGCCGGTCAAGAACCGCAACGAGAACCGCCCCGTCTGATCCGCAGCCGCGGCCGGCAGAGGGGCGCGACGAGCCCCTCACGCCGTCGTCTCGGCCCGCCGTTCCTCACGCCTCCTCGTCGTCGCAGAACGACGCCGCCGGCTCGTCCTCCGCCAGCGTCACGCCGGTGACGCAGATGTCGCCGTCCAGCACCGCCAGCGCCACCGGGGTGAGCGCGCGGCCCTTGCACGGGCCTTCCACGCACAGGCCGGTGCCCAGCTCGAACAGCGCGCCGTGCTTGCCGCACATGATGCGGATGCCGTTGGGATCCAGGAACTGGTTGCGCTCCCAGTCGAGATTCACGCCGTCGTGCGGGCACCGGTTGGCATAGCCGAACACCTGGCGGCCCCAGCGCACCACGAAGATGCTCCACGGCACCTCCTTGCCGGCCTCGTCGAGGCGCACGAGCTGGAAGCCGCGCGCCTTCTGGCTCGGAATGTCGCTCAGGGCGCAGATGGCATAGGCGATGTCGGCGGCCATGATGTCCTCGTTCGTCTCGGTCCGGTTCGGGGCGGCGGCGGTCAAGGCGCGGCGCGGCGGGCAAGGCCGCCGGCGGGCCG
>NZ_JBNFNU010000685.1:0-1259 GCF_057364445.1 Xanthobacter sp. BG11Y11_SDJG | reverse complement strand
GCGCCAGCGCCGGTGCAGCAGCGCGCGGTCGAACAGGAGCGGTCCTGCCCCCCGGCGGCGCGGGCCGGCGTGCCAGGCGGGGGAGCGGAGGCGTCTTCGGTCATCGCCCGCATATAGGCCTTCCCGGCGCCCGGCGCATCCGCCGGTGTCGTGCAGGGCCGATCAGGTCGGGGACGCGCCTGCCGTCTGCAATCCGGACCACCGGCCTGCTCGCCCCTGGCGCGGCTGCGACCAATGCGTATTGACAGTATACTGTCGAAATGACAGTGTGCAGCCATTATGTCGATGCTGCGGCCTTCCGATCCCTTCGCCCACCCGGCCAGCGCTCTCGCGCTGGAGGTCTTCCGCCTCAACGGCGCGCTCATCGCGCTCGGTGACGCCCTGGTGGCGCCGCTCGGTCTCACCAGCGCGCGCTGGCAGGTGCTCGGCGCGGTCGCAGCGGCGCCGGACGGCCTGCCGACCGCCGACATCGCCCGCGCCATGGGCTTGACCCGCCAATCCGTGCAGCGGGTGGTGGACGACCTCGCGGCGGCGGGCTTCCTCGCCTTCGCGCCCAATCCCCGGCACAAGCGCCGCCAAGCTGGTGCGCCTCACCGGCGCCGGCGCGGCGGCGTTCGATGCGGCCAGCGCGCTGTGGGCGCCGATTGCCGATGCGCTTGCGGACCGGGGCGGGGTCCGCGGGGATCGGCCGCGGCGGCGGCGCTCCTGCGCCAGGCCCGCGAGATTCTCAACGACGTCCAACCGGGGCGTCAGTCCACCCGCGAAGTCCAAGGAGAAGCGCCATGATGTCCGCCAGGACGCCCGGCCTGCTGCGCCGGCTCCATCCCGTTGCCGGCGTGCTGGCGCTGGCGCTCATCCTCGGCTTCTGGCTCGCCACCGCGACGAGCGAACTGCTGCTCGGTCACGATGCGGTGCTGGCGGTGAAGACCGGCATCCTCTACGCCATGGCGCTGCTCATCCCCGCCATGGCGACCGTGGGCGCGACCGGATTCCGCCTCGGCGGACGCTCGCAGGCGCCGCTGGTGGCGGCGAAGCGGCGGCGCATGCCGGTGATCGCGCTCAACGGGCTCCTGGTGCTGGTGCCCTGCGCGCTCTTCCTCCAGGCGCGGGCGGCGGCGGGGACGTTCGATGGGCTCTTCTATGCCGTTCAGGCCCTGGAGCTGGTTGCCGGCGCGCTCAACATCGCGCTGCTGTCCCTGTCGCTGCGCGACGGCCTGAAGCTGGCGGCCGGGCGGCGCGGGCCAGCCGGCGCCGCCGCT
>NZ_JBNFNU010000684.1:0-1267 GCF_057364445.1 Xanthobacter sp. BG11Y11_SDJG | reverse complement strand
CGCCGGGAGGCGCGGCCCCCGCGCCGCGCGAGGACGGGCGCCAGTCGCCCCACCTCGCGGGCGGTCCAACGCGGCGTGCTGCGCCACCTTTCGGCGCGTGGCCTTGTGGGCGTCCCCGAATTCTGCCTCATCTCCGGGCGGCGGGCGGACATCCTCGCGGTGGACGGGCGCGGCGAAATCTCCATCGTCGAGATCAAGTCGTCGGTCATCGATTTCCGGACCGACGGGAAATGGCCCGAATACCGCGCCTATTGCGACCGGCTGCTGTTCGCCGTGCCGCTCGATTTCCCGCTCGAGATCCTGCCCGACGACGCCGGGCTCCTGGTGGCCGACGCCTTCGGCGCCGAGCTGCTGCGCCCGGCGCCGGCGCATCCTTTGCCAGCGGCGACGCGCAAGGCGCTGATGCTGCGCTTCGCCCATACGGCCGCCTCCCGGCTCGCGGCGCTCTACGATCCCGAACTGACACGCTACAGCCTGTGAGCTTGGACGGCCGCGCGCCGGGCGGCGTGCGTGCAACTGGTCAGCCCTTATGCACTTTTTGAGGGAGAAATTTCATATAAACTCTTTTTGAGAGTATAATGAAACAGGGGGCACCCATGGCCATCTCCGTCCAAATCACATGCATCAACAAATCGCCGCGTCTCGACCCTTGGGACCGAATCCAATTCATCAGTGGGGTCAACTCCGACGGGAGCCGCTGGAAGCTTTCCCAGCCGGATGCAGTTGCGGGGATCGAAGAAAATAAGTGGGACTTCTATGTTGGTGGGGGCTTGAGGGGGAAGGTCTCGGTGATCGTCGCCACAAGCCGATACGGTAATAAGTACCTCAAGACCGAGTCAGATGGAGATCACCCCAACAATCTACTGAGCCTTCCTGAATGCCCCTGAACGCGAAGGCCAGGCTGAACCAACTCATTGAGTTGGCACAAACTTCTTCTAGATTAGCTCGCCTAGATTGATAGGATCAGGCTCTAGTTGGCGGGCGTGCCGCGCCGCATCTCGTCGCGTCTCATGGGCATCTTGTCGATCAGCGCGAACAGGGTGTCCGGGTCGACCGGCGCGCTCCAGCGCCCCGCCACGTGGCCGTCCTTGCCCACCAGCAGCACGCGGAAGCCCTCGCCGGTCACGCCCAGCCGGCGGCGCAGCGGATCGGCGGCGTCGGTCACGGTCAGCACCACCATGTGGCGCTCGCCAAGGCCGGAGCGCTCGGCCGCGAACCGGGCCGCCTGGTCGGCAAGGCGCGGATCGGCGGCGGAGGGGGCGAACGA
>NZ_JBNFNU010000683.1:0-1274 GCF_057364445.1 Xanthobacter sp. BG11Y11_SDJG | reverse complement strand
CGTCTCCCGCGGCCGGTGAGGGAAGCAGGCGGATCGTGTCGCCGATCACCGCATAGCGCATAACGGGCGCCGGCGGGTCGGCCTGCGCCGCCGCCTCGGCGGCGAAACCGGCGAGCAGCGCTGCGGTGAGTGCCGTCCTCATGCGTAGACCCCCCGGGTGAGGGTCTCGAACCAGGCTTCGGCATAGGCTGCCTCCGCCGACCGGACGGAACCGGGCGCGCCGAGAGGGCTGGTGCCGCCCGCCCCCGCCACTTCCGCCAGGAGGCCGTCGCGCGGGCGGTAGACCCCGGCGATGGAGATGGCATAGCCCGGCGACACGAGGCTGTAGCAGGTGTTGACGAGCTTCGGCTCCACCGGCTCCCGCCCGGCGAGAAGGTCGGCCACGGCCATGGCGCAGACCAGCGCTTGGCCGTTGGCGGTGAAGGCCGACTTGGGCATGGCGCCGCCGATGGCGGCATCGCCGATCACATGGATGCCCGGCCTCAGGCGCGATTCGAAGGTGACGGGATCGACCGGGCACCAGCCGGTCGCGTCCGCCACTCCCGCCGCGGCTGCGATCGAGCCGGCGCGCTGGGGCGGGATGACGTTCGCCACGTCCGCGCGGTGCCGGCCGAACTCCGTCACCAGCGTGCGCGCGGCGGCATCCGCCTCGATCACCCGGCCGCCGAATGACAGGGACACCCATTCGATCATGCCGGGATAGAGCGCGGCCCATGCCTCTTCGAAGAGCCGCTGCTTGGAGAAGGCGTCCTTTGCGTCGAGGATGAGGATTTTGGAGCGCGGTTTATGGGCCTTCAGGAAATGGGCGATCAGGCTCGCCCGCTCGTAGGGCCCCGGAGGACAGCGGAACGGATTGGGCGGGGCCGCGATGACGACCAGCCCGCCATCCGGCATGGCTTCCAGCTGCCGGCGCAGCGCCAGCGTCTGGGGACCGGCCTTCCAGGCATGGGGCATGGCCTCGGCGGCAGCGCCGTCGTATCCGGCGATGGCGTCGAGGCGGACTTCGATGCCGGGTGCCAGCACCACCCGGTCGTACGGGAGCTGCGTGCCGTCGTCGAGGTGCACGCTTCGGGCGTCCGGGTCCACCGCAACGGCAGCGCGGGGGGCGAGAGAGAGGCCGGGCACCCGGGCCAGGGCGGCGACCTCGAACGTCTGGCTGGCGAGGTCCCGCACGCCGGCGAGCACGGCGTTTGAGAAGGGGCAGGCGACGTAGCGGGCGGATGGCTCGACCAGGGTGACGGCGATCCCGCCCCGCGTCGGCCAGCGCGCGGGCG
>NZ_JBNFNU010000682.1:0-1284 GCF_057364445.1 Xanthobacter sp. BG11Y11_SDJG | reverse complement strand
CCGCCGCGCTGCCCGCGCGCCTCTTGGGCGACGTGAGGGGCCTGAACGTGGCGGACCTGTGCGCCGCGCCCGGCGGCAAGACCGCGCAGCTGGTCGCCGCGGGGGCGCAGGTGACCGCGGTGGACCGCTCCGGCGCCCGCATCGGCCGGCTGAAGGAGAACCTCGCCCGGCTCGGTCTCGCGGCGCAGGTGGTGGCGCGCGACGTGCTGGAATTCCGCGACGGGCCGTTCGACGCGGTGCTGCTCGACGCCCCCTGCACAGCCACCGGCACCCTGCGGCGCCATCCGGACATCGCCATCACCAAGCGGCCGGGCGATGTGGCCGCGCTTGCCGAGCTGCAGGGCCGGCTCTTGGCCCATGCGGCGGACCTGGTGCGCCCCGGCGGCACGCTGGTCTTCTCCACCTGCTCGCTGGAGCCGGAGGAAGGCGAGGCGCAGGTGGAGCGCCTGCTGGCCGCGCGCCCGGATTACGCCCGCGCGCCGCTCGCGCCGGGGGAGATCGCCGGCCTCGATCCGTTCATAACTCCTCAAGGTGACTTGCGCACACTGCCGAGCGGATGGGTGCGCGGCGAGCCGGAGCGCTCGGGGCTCGACGGCTTCTTTGCGGCACGCCTGCGCCGGCTCGGGTAGGCGGAGCGCCCATCCAGGATCGCGGCGGGCGGAGAAGTTCGCCCCATACGCCAGAGGGATGGGTGCAGATGGACGAAAGCGGCGGGCGGACCGGTGGCGTGCTTTCGCCCTTGCGCGGGCTCGGCGGCCTGAGCCTGCCGGAGGCCTTTCGCGGCGGCCAGAAGGGAGCGAGGAGCAAGGTGGGCCGGAGCAGCGTGGCGGAGCGCGCACGACTTGCCGGCATCGTCGCCGGAGCCTGGGTGCGCGCGCTCATTGCGCGGGTCGGCGGCGGCGACGTGGCGCTCGCTTATGTCCCGGTGCCGGTGCCCGAGCGCCTGCTGATCGCGCCGCAGGACCTGCGCACCGGCGACGCCACGCTCGCGAGCGAGTTCTATGCCGGCCGCTTCGCCTTCGCCGGCAAGGTGGCGAGCCTGGACGGACGCACCCCCTTCGAACTGGTGCCGCCCTCCATGGAATGGCGGAGACGCTGCACGGCTTCGGCTGGCTGCGCCACCTGCGCGCCGCCGGCACCACCATCGCCCGCGCCAATGCCCGCGCGCTGGTGGGCGACTGGATGCGCGACCCCCCGGCGCCGCGCGGCGCCGTCGCGGCGCGCTTCCCGACGTGACCCTGCGCGCCGGGTGATTCTCTGGCTCACCCCCAGGCGACCCTTCTG
>NZ_JBNFNU010000681.1:0-1285 GCF_057364445.1 Xanthobacter sp. BG11Y11_SDJG | reverse complement strand
GATGCTGCTCTCGGTGCGCGAGGTGTTCGGCACCGATCTGCCCGCCGACCCGCGCTTTGCCGAGGCGGTCACGGCGGCGCTCGACGACGTGATCCGCGGCGGGGCCGCGGGCGCCGTGGGCCGGATGGTCACGCGCTAGAACCGGGAGAGACACGATGCCGACCGCTTCCACACCCGTCCCCGTCTTCCCCGACCTCGCCGGCAAGGCGGTGCTCGTCACCGGCGCCTCCACCGGCATCGGCGCGGCGGCGGCCGAGGCTTTCGCCGCCAACGGCGCCAAGGTCGCGGTCCACTACAATGCCAGCCGCGACAAGGCGGAAGCCGTGGCGCCCCGCATCCGTGCCGCGGGCGGCACCGCCCTTCTGGTGGCGGGCGACGTCACCGCGCCGGACGCGCCGGACCGCATCGTCCGCGCGGCGGCGGAGGGGCTCGGCGGGCTCGATGTGCTGGTGAACAATGCCGGCGGCCTGGTGAAGCGCGTGCCTGCCGCCGCCTATGACGACGCTTACATCAGCGAGGTCTTCGACCTGAACGTGCGCCAGGTGATCCACTTCGTGCGGCGCGGCGCCGAGGTGATGACCGCGCAGGGGCGCGGCGGCGCCATCATCAATGTCTCGTCGGTGGCGGCGCGCACCGGCGGCGGCGGCGGGGCGGTGCTCTATGCGGCCGCGAAGGGCTTCATCTCCACCGCCACCCATGGCTGGGCCAAGGAGCTGATCGGCGCCGGCATCCGCGTCAATGCGGTGGCGCCCGGGGTGATCGAGACCCCGTTCCATGAGCGCTATTCGACGCCGCAAATGCTGGACGCGATGAAGGCGTCCATCCCCGCCGGCCGCCTCGGCGGGCCGCAGGAATGCGCCGCCGCCTTCCTCTTCCTCGCCTCGGCGGCGAGCGCCTATGTCATCGGCCAGGTGATCGAGGTGAACGGCGGCCAGTACATGCCGTGAGCGGCCACGCGCGGCGGCTCAGTTGCCGCCGTCGTTGTCGGCCTCGTCGCAGGTATAGCCGATGAAGCAGCGGGGATTGTCGTCGGTGGGCACCCAGGCGGGCGTGCCCACCTGGTCCTCCTGGCACAGGCTCTGGTCGCGCACATAACGCTGCGCGTTGCCGCCGCCGATCGGGATCAGCACGAAGCCGTTGCGCTGCACCATGGCCTGGAGCGGACCGCAGGTGGAGGGCGGCACCGGGATCGCCATATAGCCCGCCGGCGGCGCACCGCCATAGATCGCCGTGCCGTCCGGCGGCACCGGCACGCCCTGCGCGCCGAGGTCCGGCGGCGGCGTGA
>NZ_JBNFNU010000680.1:0-1286 GCF_057364445.1 Xanthobacter sp. BG11Y11_SDJG | reverse complement strand
CGACGCGCCGCCGGACGATCTTCCCTGGCCGCGCCTCACCAAGCCCGACGACGGGGCGGGCTGCGAGAACACCCCGCCTGTGGGCCGGCGGGGTCCCGCCCGCCGGCGACGCCCGGCCTGATCGTGCAGCCTTATGTGGCGGGCATCCCCGGCGAGCCTCTCGGTGCTGGTGCGCCCCGACGGCGCGCGGCTGCTCGCCGTCAACCGCCAGCATCTGACCGTGGCGGACGGCGCGCTCAGCCTCACCGGCCTCACGGTCGGCGGCCTCGCCGACCCGGACGGCGCGCTGGCGCGGCTCGCGCAGGACGTGGCGGCGGCCTTTCCCGGCCTCAACGGCCTCATCGGCATCGACCTCCTGCTGACCGACGCCGGCCCGGTGGTGGTGGAGGTGAACCCGCGCGTCACCACCGCGTATGCGGGGCTCCATGCCGCGCTCGGCGTCAACCCCGCCGCCTTCCTGCCGGAGCTGATCCGCGCCGGCACGCCGCCGTCTTTGCCGCGACTGCCGCCGGCGACCCCCGTGGAGATCGCGCTGAGATGACATCCGCCATCGGCTGGGACGTGGGCGGAGCCCACCTGAAGCGCGCCGTGCTCGGCGCCGACGGGCGGCTGGAGGCGGTCGCCATCGCCCCCTGCGCGCTGTGGCAGGGGCTGGACCGGCTGGATCAGGCGATCGCCAGCCTGCCGCCGGCACCGCAGGCGCCCTCTTTCGTCACCATGACCGGCGAGCTGGTGGACCTGTGGCCGGACCGGGCGACCGGCGTCACCGCGCTGGGAGAAGCGCTCGCGGCGCGGCTCGGCGCCGCGACGCTGTTCTATGCCGGGCCCGCCGGCTTGGTCGGCGCGGACGCCCTCGCCGACCATGCGGGCACCATCGCCTCGGCCAACTGGCACGCCACGGCGCGCGCCTTGGCGCAGCTTCTGCCGGCCGGCCTCCTCGCCGACATGGGCTCCACCACCACCGACTTCGTGCCGTTCGCGGACGGCGCGGTGCGGGCCGTGGCCTATGCGGATGCCGACCGGCTGGTGGCGGGCGAACTGGTCTATACCGGCATCGCCCGCACCCCGGTGATGGCGCTCGCCCCGGCTTTGCCGTTCCGCGGCGTCTGGGTGCCGCTGATGGCGGAGCATTTCGCCACCACCGCCGACATCTACCGCCTCATGGGCGAACTGCCCGAGGGCGCCGACCTGCACCCAGCGGCGGACGGCGGTCCGAAGACCGAGGCGGCGAGCGCGCGCCGCCTGCTGCGCATGGTGGGGCGCGACCTCGGCCCTGGCGGCCTCGA
>NZ_JBNFNU010000679.1:0-1302 GCF_057364445.1 Xanthobacter sp. BG11Y11_SDJG | reverse complement strand
CGCGCGGTCACGGCGCCGGAATCACCGCCGCCGCCGATGGCGGCGGCGTCCGCCGTCGCGGGGTCGGAAGGGTGCGGCGCACGGCGTCGCTCATGGCCGGTAGACGGCGCCGCTCGGCGGCGTCGCCGAGATCGAGGGAATAGACGAGGTGCGCCGCATCGGCGATGGCGCGCAGATGCATCAGCGCCTCGGCGCGCCATTGCGGCTCCGGAGCGATGCCATGGGCGGCAAGCGCGCCGTCGAGCATCTGCGCCAGCGCCGCGTCGGGCGCCTTCGGCAAAGGCATGTCCTCGGACAGATCGATGGTCATGGCGCACTCACACCGGCGGATGGGGGATGGCGGCGATCAGTTCCCGTGTATAGGCGTCCTTCGGGCGTTCGAGAATCGCCCGCGCCCCGCCCTCCTCGACGATCCGGCCCTGGCGCATGACGATGACCCGGTCGCACAGCAGGCCCACCACGTGCAGATCGTGGGAGACGAAGAGATAGCTCATGCCCAGCGTGTGCTTGAGCTCGTCGAGCAGGTTCAGCACCACCGCCTGCACCGACACGTCGAGCGCCGCGGTGGGCTCGTCGAGGATCACGAGGTCGGGACGGAGCGCGATGGCGCGGGCGATGCCGACGCGCGCCTTCTGCCCGCCGGAGAGCTGGTGCGGGAAGCGGTCCAGCAGGTTCAGCGGCAGGCCGGCCATGCGCGCCAGCTGCGCCACCTCCTCGCGCAGCTTCGCCCCGCCCGAGACGGAGCCCATGCGGATCAGCGGATCGGCGATGGCGCGGGCGGCCGTGTAGCGCGGATTGAGGCTCTCGGTCGGGTCCTGGAACACCATCTGGATGCGCCGGCGCATGGGGTGGCCGGCGAAGGCCTTGGCGGGGATGGCGGAGATGTCCTCACCGTCGAAGGTGATCCTGCCCGCCGTGGGATCGAGCAGGCGCATCACCATGGACGAGGTGGTGGACTTGCCGCAGCCCGATTCGCCCACCAGGCCGACGCTCTCGCCGCGCCGGATCTCGAACGAGATGCCGTCCACCGCGCGGAAGAGGGCGTCCTCCTGCGGCACGGTCTTGCCCTTGAGGCGGGCGATGAGGCCGGACGGCGCGCCCTGGCGCGGATACTCCTTGAGCAGGTTCTCGACCTTGAGAAAGCGGCTCGGTCACCGCGGCGGCGGCCGCGCTGGGGCATGCTCCCGTCTCCCGCTTTGCGGGCTTTGGCTCCCCCTGCTCCCCTTGCGGGGAGAGAGGCCGGGGGGTGGGGGGGTTCCGCCGGCCGGGGCGAGCGCCGCCGCCTCCGGCGCTGGCGCGCCG
>NZ_JBNFNU010000678.1:0-1306 GCF_057364445.1 Xanthobacter sp. BG11Y11_SDJG | reverse complement strand
CTGCGGTGCTCGGGCGCTGGCGCCCTGCCGGCCTGCGCCCGCCGAGGCCGGCGAATTCACCGCCGCGCCTTCGCCAGCGGCAAGATGGACCTCGCCGAGGTGGAGGGCCTCGCCGATCTGATCGCGGCCGAGACCGAGGCGCAGCGACGCCAGGCGCTGGCGCTCGCCTCCGGCGCCTCTCCCGCCGCATCGGCGGCTGGCGCGCGGCGCTGGTGCAGGCGCTGGCGCTGGTGGAAGCCTCCATCGACTTTTCCGACGAGGGCGATGTGCCGGAGGATCTGGTCGCCGAGGCGCGCGCCGTCATCGGCCCGCTGGCGACGGAGGTGGCGGCCGCGGTGCGCGATGCCGATCGCGGCGAGCGGGTGCGCGCCGGCTCACGGTCGCCATCGCCGGGCCGCCCAATGCGGGAAAGTCCACGCTGCTGAACCGCCTGGCGGGGCGGGAGGCGGCCATCGTCTCCCCCCTTCCCGGCACCACGCGGGACGTGCTGGAGGTGCATCTGGAGCTCGCCGGGCAGGCGGTTCTCCTGCTCGACACGGCGGGCCTGCGCGAAACCGCGGACGCGGTGGAGCAGGAAGGCGTGCGCCGGGCGCTGGCCCGCGCCGAGGTGGCGGACCTTGTGCTGTGGCTATCCGACGACGGCGAGGCGCCGCCCGCCGCGCTCGCCCGCGCCATCCGCGTGGCGCACGAAGGCGGACCTCGGCGGCGGCGTTCCCGCGGATTGGATTGGCGTGTCGGCGCGCTCCGGTGCGGGGGTCGCGGCGCTGCTGGCGCGGCTGGAACGGGAGGCCGAAGGGCTCGCCGGCGGCGAGCCGGCTCTGGTCTCGCGCGAGCGCCAGCGGCTCGCTCTGGCGGCGGCCAGTGGCCATCTGGCCCGTGCCGACCGGGATTTCGCCGGGCGCGAGGAGTTGCGCGCGGAAGAACTGCGGCTCGCCGCGCGCGCGCTCGACCGCGTGATCGGGCGGGTGGATGTGGAGGATGTGCTCGACGCTCTGTTCGGCACCTTTTGCATCGGCAAGTGAGGGCGGGAGGCCTGCCCGGGATGTTCACGTGAAACATCCCGCGCGTTAAGCGCGCCGAAGTGTCTCCCGCCTTGACGCGGCCCGAAAGCCGACGTTTCTCCTCTTCCATGCCGCGCGCCGCGCGCGCCCGAACCGAAGAGCCCATGCCGAACCACGTTCCCCTTCCCGCCTTCGACGTGATCGTCGTGGGCGGCGGCCATGCCGGATGCGAGGCCGCCGCCGCCGCGCGCGGGCCGGGCCGCGCCATGAGCGCCGGAACGGTCCATCGCGACGTGCTGTGCCCG
>NZ_JBNFNU010000677.1:0-1307 GCF_057364445.1 Xanthobacter sp. BG11Y11_SDJG | reverse complement strand
CGCGGGGGGCGGGGAGGGTAGGCGGACGGGGTGCCAGCCTCTCGCCGCGCCGCCGGAGCGGGACGCCGCGCGTCCTCCAGGTTGCAGGCCGCCGCCCGACCGGCCCTTCCGCTGCGTTGAACACAGCCGGGATTTGTGGATTATGGCGGCCTCGCACGGGACGCGGCCGCGGGCCGTGCCCGTTTCCCCGGCGTTCCGCCACGGTGGTGCATTCGCCGGAGAACAAGAACCGACGAAACCCATGGAGGGGGTCAATGCGCCAGACCATCCGCGGCCTTGCGGCCACGCTCGCCGCCGTCGCCGCGCTCGCCAGTGCCCAGCCCGCCAGTGCCCAGACCTATCCTGACCGGCCGATCAAGCTTATCATGCCCTTCGGGGCCGGCAGCGCCAGCGATTCCATCGCCCGCATCGTGGCCGATGGGCTTGCGGCGCGGCTCGGTCAGCGGGTGATCGTCGAGAACCGCCCGGGCGCCGGCGGCAACAACGGCACCGCGGCGGCGGCCAAGGCCGCGCCGGACGGCTACACGCTGGTGTTCGCCGCGCCGGGTCCGTTCGTCGTCAACCGCACCCTGGGCGGGCTGCCCTACGATCCGGAGAAGGACTTCGAGCCCATCTCCACGGTGGCGAAGCTGGTCAACGTCCTGGTGGTGAATCCGGACAAGGTGCCGGTGAAGACGGTGGCCGAGTTCATCGCCTTCGTGAAGGGCAAGCCCGGCCAGATCAACTATTCCTCGGTCGGCCTCGGCTCGTCGCAGCATCTGGCGGCGGCCTATTTCGACATCGTCGCCGGCACGCAGATGTCGCACGTGCCCTATCCCTCGGGCAGCGCGCTCGCCATCGATCTGGTCTCGGGCGAGGTGCCGGTGAGCTTCCAGCTCATCCCCAACGTCTCGTCCCAGCTCGCCGCGGGCCAGATCCGCGCGCTCGCCGTGACCACCAAGACGCGCAGCAAGGCGCTGCCGGACGTGCCGACCATGGCCGAGCAGGGGGTGAAGGATTACGAATCCTACGCCTGGTTCGGCATCGCCGCGCCGAAGGGCACGCCGCAGGCGGTGATCGACAAGCTGAACAAGGAGATCGTCGCCACGGTGGCCGATCCGGCGGTGCAAAAGCGGCTGATCGAGATCGGCGTCGAGCCGGACAGCTCGACGCCGCCGAGTTCAAGGCCTTCCTCGCCGAGGAATCGACCAAGTGGGCCGGCATCATCGCCAAGGCCGGCATCCAAGCTGAACTGACCGGGGTGATGTTCGGCGCCACCGCTTCAGGCGCGCCCGGCGCACCTTCTGCGGCGCCGCGGCGCCTCCTCG
>NZ_JBNFNU010000676.1:0-1307 GCF_057364445.1 Xanthobacter sp. BG11Y11_SDJG | reverse complement strand
CCCGCGCGCTCACCACGACCACGGCGGCCGAAGCAGCACCGGGCAATCCGTGCCCGCCCAGCGGCGGAAGCCCGAACAGCTGGCACAAAAAGGAGGGCCGCGGCGGCGACCGGCCACCCCGGCGGCCACCTGCCGGACCGGCGCCGACATCCCTGCCGCTTCTGCGGTGGTCTCGCTCACGTCTCAATCTCGCTCACGTCTCGGCCTCGCTCACGGGTTCGCGGTCCGGTTTAAGGAGCTTTGCGCTCCTCCGTAATTCTACCTAAGGGGACGGACTTAAGTGTAAGAGCCCAATTTATCGTTTTCCGGCAAGCGCCTATCCAAAAGGGCCTCCCAAGCGAGGCGCCTTGCAGGAGGTACCGATGCCGACCCCCGCCGCCGCGATCGCCACCCGAGCTTATGCGCCCCTCCCGCCTTCGGGAAAGTGGAAGGATGATGCGGACACCCATCGGCCTGTCAGCATCCTCTCGGCGCTGGGTGCCGTGGTCGGCTACGACCGCAACGCGGAGATCTACGGCGAGGACGCCAGCGCTGATCACGTCTATGTGGTGCTCTCCGGCGCGGTGCGCATCTGCAAGCTTCTGGGTGACGGCCGCCGCCAGATCGAGGCCTTCTGCCTGCCGGGCGACGTGTTCGGCTGGGAAGCCTCCGCCCGGCACCGCTTCTCGGCCGAATCGGTGTGCGACACCAAGGTGGTGCGCATCAAGCGCTCGATCCTGTTCGCCCGCGCCTCGGACGACGCGGAGCTGGCCCATGCCCTCTGGTCGCTGACGGTCGCGGAACTGCACCGCGCGCAGAACCATCTGCTGGTGCTCGGCCGCAAGAACGCCCAGGAGCGTGTCGCCACCTTCCTGATCGACATCGCCGCCCGCTCCGGCGCGGGCTCGGACGAGGTGCTGCTGCCCATGTCCCGCCAGGACATCGCCGACTATCTGGGCCTCACCATCGAGACCGTCTCGCGCACCCTGACCCATCTGGAGGAGCGTGGCGCCATCGCGCTGCCGTCCTCGCGCCGGGTGGTGCTGCGCGACCGCCATGCGCTGCGCCAGCTGAATTCCTGATCGCCCTTCTCCCGGAGCCCGGCGGCGTTCGTTCCCTCCGCCGGCTCTCTCTGCCTCGGCACGCGCTGATGGCCCTCCTCAGACGGCCGCCGCGTGCGCATGTTGGGCCCCCTCGGCCGCCTCCGCCGCCTTCTGCGCGGTCAGCCGCGCATCGAAGCGGGCGCAGACGACGCGGGTGAAGGCGCGCGCGGCCTCCGGGACCGTCACCACGGCGCCGCTCACCTCGGCGAGCCCGTCCGCGACGAG
>NZ_JBNFNU010000675.1:0-1308 GCF_057364445.1 Xanthobacter sp. BG11Y11_SDJG | reverse complement strand
CGCCGAGGATTGCGCCAGGATGGCGACGCCGCTCTGGCCCTCGGTGCGGATGTTGCCGGTGCTCGTGACCGTCACTGCGCCGCCGTTGCCGCCCGAGCCGCCTTGCCCGGCCAGGGCGAAGCTGAGGCTCGCGGTCTTGGACGCGCTTGCCGCCGCGCTCGCTCCGGCGATGCCGCCGCCCCCGCCCACCGACTGGCCAGGATGGCGCTGGCATGGTCGCCGGCGACGAGGATGGAGCCGGAGTTCGACACCGTCACCGCGCCGCCCTGGGACCCGGCTCCGCCGGCGCCGCCGACGCTCGCATTGATGGAATAGCTGCCGCCGTCCCCCTTGGAGGTGGCCGATCCGGCCTTGCCGCCGCCGCCGCCCACGGACTGGGCGACGATACCGTTGGACATCTCTCCCGCGGTGGCGATGGCGGCGCTGTTGGTGACGCTGACGGCGCCGCCATAGGAGCCCTGCCCCCCGGAGCCGCCGAGCGTAAGCGTCGCCGACACGGACTGACCGCCCGATGCATGGGCGTCCGCGCCGGCCGAGCCGGCCTTGCCGCCGCCGCCGCCCACCGACTGGGCGAGGATGGCATCCGCCATCTTGCCGGACGTGGTGATCTTGCCCGCGGTGCTCACGGTGACGGTGCCGCCCGCATTGCCGTTGGCGCCCTGCGCGGCGATCGACGCGCCAAGCCCGATGGTGGACGACGCGATGGCATTGGCGTTGCCGCCGATGCCGCCGCCGCCGCCCACCGACTGGGCGAGGATCGCCACCGACTGGTCGCCCCGCGTCTCGATGGTGGCGTTTTGTGGTGACCAGCACGGTCCCGCCATAGCCGCCATTTCCGCCGGTCGCGCCCAGGGCGAAGTCGAGGCTCGCCTTGCCGCCGCTTGCCGAGCCCGCCGCCGCCCCGCCCTTGCCGCCGCCGCCGCCGATGGACTGCGCCACGATGGCCGAGGCGTGGTCTCCGGTGGTGAGGATCTGCACGGTGGACGTCAGACCGGAGGCGGTGGAGGTGACGATGACGTATCCGCCGTTCCCGCCCTTGCCGCCCGTGCCGCCCAGTTGGGAGCCGAGGGTGAAGGAGCTGCCGGATCCCTCCTGGAGGTCGGTGGACTTGGTGCTGGTCTTGCCGGAGGCGGACCCGCCGGTGCCGCCGCCGCCGCCCACCGACTGGGCCAGGATGGCATCCGCGTCGGCGCCGGTGGTCATGATCTGCCCGGTATTGGTCACCGTGACGTCGCCGCCCTTGCCGCCGCCCCCGCCGGTTCCGCCCAGGCTGACCGTCAGATCCACGCTGCCGCCCGAGGGCGTCGG
>NZ_JBNFNU010000674.1:0-1310 GCF_057364445.1 Xanthobacter sp. BG11Y11_SDJG | reverse complement strand
CTCGACTGCGCCGCCTGCATCGGCGACATCGAGAAGGGCGTGGCGGCGCTGCCCGGCGTGGTGCGCGCGCGCCTCAACTATTCCACCCACCGCTTGACCGTGGCCCTCGAGGAGGACACCGCGCCCGCCGCCGTGGTGGGGCGCCTGGAGGCGCTCGGCTATCGCGCCCATCCCTTCGCCGGCCGCGCCGAGGAGAGCGAGGCGCGCCACGCCCAATGGCTGCTGCGCTGCCTCGGGGTGGCGGGCTTCGCGGCCATGAACATCATGCTGCTGTCGGTCTCGGTGTGGTCCGGCAACGTCACCGACATCACCCCCGAGACGCGCGACTTCTTCCATTGGATATCCGCGCTCATCGCGCTGCCGGCGGCCGCCTATGCCGGCCAGCCCTTCTTCCAGAGCGCCATGCGGGCGCTGCGCACGCGCACGCTGAACATGGACGTGCCGATCACCCTCGGCGTCCTGCTCGCGCTCGGCATGAGCGTGGTGGAGACGGCGCTGAGCCAGGAACACGCTTATTTCGACAGCGCGATCATGCTGCTGTTCTTCCTGCTGGCGGGCCGCTACCTCGACCACGAGGCGCGCCGGCGCACCCGCGCGGTGGCCGGCAACGTGGCGGCGTTGCGCGGCGACATGGCCCACCGTCTGGAGGCGGACGGCGGCCAGGTGCTGGTGCCGGTCCAGGCGCTGAAGCCCGGGGATTTGATCCTGGTGGCGGCCGGCGAGCGGGTGGGCGCGGACGGCACGGTGGTGGCCGGCGCCTCCGCCATCGACGAGGCGCTGGTGACGGGCGAGACTCTGCCGCGCGCGCTGGCGGCCGGTGACCAGGTCTATGCCGGCAGCCTCAACGGTGCCGGCGCCATCACCGTTCGCGTCACCGCGGGGGGCGAGAACACGCTGGTGGACGACGTGCAGCGCCTGCTCGACGGCGCGCTCGCCGCCAAGAACCGCTATGTGCGCCTGGCCGACCGGGTGTCGCGACTCTACGCGCCGGTGGTGCACCTCACCGCGCTGATGTCCGCCTTGGGATGGCTGGCGTTCGGCGCCAGCCTGCACACCGCGGTGATGATCGCGGTGGCGGTGCTCATCATCACCTGCCCCTGTGCGCTCGCGCTCGCGGTGCCGGCGGTGCAGGTGACCGCCACCGGGCGCCTGTTCCGCGCCGGGCTGCTGGTGAATGCCGGCGACATGCTGGAGCGCCTCGCCGGGGTCGATACCGTGGCGTTCGACAAGACCGGAACCCTGACCCTGCCCGACCCCGCCTTGCGCCTGCCGGCGGGCGCGGACGCGGCGCTGGTCGGCCTTGCCGGACG
>NZ_JBNFNU010000673.1:0-1311 GCF_057364445.1 Xanthobacter sp. BG11Y11_SDJG | reverse complement strand
CTCCTATCCCCTGTGTGCCTTGGCAGTCTCAGCCTCGCCTACGACGCCGCCCTCGCCGGCTTCGTGGCGCGCCACAACGCCCACGTCTTCCCCATCTGCCCCACCGACTGGGCGTCGATCCTGGAGCAGGCGGACACGCCGGCCTTCAGCGGCATGCGGGACCTGTTCCGCGCCCTGTCCGGCATCCGTCCCGACCGGGAGGAGCTGCGCTCCGCCAAGTATCGGCTGCTGACCCTGGCGGAGACCGAGGAGGGCGCGCGCGCCATGCGCGGCGTGCTCGCGGGGTTCGACGGGCACGCGGCCGACGGGCGCGCCCGCTTCGACCGTCTGCTGGAGAAGCAGAACTACCGCCTCGCCTGGTGGCGCACGGCGAACGATGACCTCAACTACCGCCGCTTCGTGGAGACGCCCGATCTGATGGGCCTGCGGCTCGAGCGAAGCGACGTCTTCGAGGCGGTGCACGCTTATGCCTTCCAGCTCTACGCCGACGGATTGCTGGACGGCTTCTGCGCCGCGCACCTCGACCTCATGGCCGACCCGGCCGCCTATGCCCGGCGCCTGGCGCTGAAGCTGCGCGACCTGTCCGGCCGCCGGCCCGAGGGGGCGCTGCCGCCCGTGGGCTGCGTCGGCCTGCCACCCGACCTTCTCGCGGACCGGCGGCCCGCACGCGGCGAGGGCACCACCCCGCCCGAGGCCGCATCCGGCGAGGACGCCATGGCCGAGGCGATCGCTCTGGCGCTCCACGATCCGCTCGCGGCCCCCGCGCTTAGCGAGCTCTGGAGCACCCTCTCCGGCGACCGGCAGCCGTTCGAGGAGGTGCGTGAGGCCTGCAGGCGTTCCCTTCTAAGCGAGACCTTCAGCGCCGAGTTGCAGGCCGCCGCCCGGGCGCTCCACGACGTGGCACGCGGCGCCCCGGAAGGCCGTGACGTGACCTTCGCCGCGCTGAAGCGCATCGCCCACGATCTGGCGGTCGCCTTTCCGGCCCGCCGCGCCTTCGGCGACATGGACGGGCGCACCCCGCAGGACGATGCGCTCTACGCCGCGGCCTTCGCCCGCGCCCGGCGCACCGTCTCCCCCCTGGACCTGCCGGCGGTGGACCTGGTGGAGCGCTGGCTCGGCGGCGAGGCACCCCGCACGGTGCCCGATTTCGCCCAGAGCGGCGCCCGCGCCCACGCCATCGCCCGCTTCCAGCAGCTGACCGCGAGCCTCGACCGCGCCATGCACGAAGGGATGCTGGGCGAGCGCTATGCCCGCCTGCTGTCGCGGGTGGAGCGCGGCGCCGATCCGGCGGTGATCGGCCTGCGCGCCGGC
>NZ_JBNFNU010000672.1:0-1312 GCF_057364445.1 Xanthobacter sp. BG11Y11_SDJG | reverse complement strand
TGAGGGAGACCGCGGCGGGTACCGCCCACCGCGCGCCTTGCCTCGGCGGCCCCGCCCCTCCACCCCGACCCTCTCCCCGGCGGGGAGAGGGAGAGGCCGGCGGCGCGGCCGGTGAGACAACACAATGCCCTCTCCCCGGCGGGGGAGAGGGGTTGGGTGAGGGGGAAGGCCGGCAGGCTCCTTCCCGGACCCACCCGGCACCGGGCACGAAAGACACAGCCGCCCCCAGTGGGCGTTCAAGAGGCGGAGCCAATCCGCCCGACCGATACGAGAGAGGAAGCGCATGGCCACCGTCACCACCGCTGACCCCCAAGCCGCGCCCGCCCGGCGCTCCTTCTGGAGCGGCATCGGCCAGGGGCGCCATGTGCTCGGCCTGCTCTTCATGCTGCCGGCGGCGGCCTTCCTGCTGTTCTTCCTCACCTACCCGCTCGGCCTCGGCGTGTGGCTCGGCTTCACCGACACCCGCATCGGCCGCTCGGGCGTGTTCATCGGGCTCGAGAACTACCAGCTCCTGTTCGAGGACAGCCTGTTCTGGCTGGTGGTGTTCAACACGCTGCTCTACACCATCGCCGCCTCGATCCTGAAGTTCGCGCTCGGCCTGTGGCTGGCGCTGCTCTTGAACCAGCACCTGCCCTTCAAGGCCTTCTTCCGCGCCGTGGTGCTGCTGCCCTGGGTGGTGCCCACCGTGCTCTCGGCCATCGCCTTCTGGTGGATCTTCGACAGCCAGTATTCCATCATCTCCTGGGCGCTGATCCGCATGGGCCTGATCGATGCGCCCATCAACTTCCTCGGCGACGTCGCCAATGCCCGCGCCTCGGTGATCGCGGCCAATGTCTGGCGCGGCATCCCCTTTGTCGCCATCTCGCTGCTCGCCGGCCTGCAGACCATCCCGCCCTCGCTGCACGAGGCGGCGACGCTGGACGGGGCCACCAACTGGCAGCGCTTCCGCTTCATCACACTGCCCATGCTCTCGCCCATCATCGCCGTGGTGATGACCTTCTCGGTGCTGTTCACCTTCACCGACTTCCAGCTGATCTACGTGCTGACCCGCGGCGGGCCGCTCAACTCCACCCACCTCATGGCCACCCTCTCCTTCCAGCGCGCCATCCCGGGCGGGCAATTGGGCGAGGGCGCGGCGATCGCGGTGGCCATGATCCCGTTCCTGCTGGCGGCGATCCTGTTCAGCTATTTCGGCCTCCAGCGCCGCAAGTGGCAGCAGGGGGGCGCCGACTGATGGGCGCCGTCGCCAGCGGCGCGCGCCGCCGATACCAGGGGCGGCGCGCCCCCTCTCCCCCTTGCGGGAGAGGGTTGG
>NZ_JBNFNU010000671.1:0-1328 GCF_057364445.1 Xanthobacter sp. BG11Y11_SDJG | reverse complement strand
CTCGGCGGGCTTCGCCTCCGCGTCTTCGCGGGCGCCTTCGCGGCAGCCTTCGTGGCGGACTTCTTCTGCCGCCGCAGGGGCCTTCGCGGGGGCCTTGCCGGCGCCTTCTTCTCGCGGCGGCGGCGGGTCTTCTTCGCGGGCTTCGTAGCCATGCTTTCGCTCCATCCTCATCGAGGAAATGAAAGTCAAGGCGTGCGATTAGACTATGTCAAGCGGCTTTTTATTGATTTGCCTTAAGAATTGGGGATTGGAGGCCTCTCATGGGCGGTTTTCACGAGGTTCTCTTCCCGATCGACGTCGCGCTGGGCGCTTCGGGCGGTCCGGAGCGCGTCACGGAGGTGGTCACGACCGCATCCGGACGCGAGGAGCGCAACACGCGGCAGGCTGATTCGCGGCGCCGCTGGGACGCCGGATTCGGGGTCCGCACGCTCGCCGCGCTGAGCCAGGTGGTGGCCTTCTTCGAGGAGCGGCGCGGGCGCCTCTACGGCTTCCGCTGGCGCGACCGGCTCGACCATTCCTCCGGTCTTCCGGGCGCCGCGCCGCGCCCGCTCGACCAGCTCATCGGCATCGGCGACGGCGCTTGCCGCGACTTCCCGCTGGTGAAGACCTACGGCCTCCTCCACGCGCCCTATAAGCGGCCCATCGCAAAGCCCGTGGCAGGCAGCGTCCGGGTCGCGGTGGACGGCATCGAGGTGGCGCCGGACGCCTTCTCCGTGGCGGCGTCGAGCGGCCTTGTCTCCTTCGCGGAATCGGTGGTTCCGGGCGATGGTGCCGCCGTCACCGCGGGCTTCCTGTTCGACGTGCCGGTGCGCTTCGACACCGACTTCCTCGAAGTGAACCTGTCCGCCTTCTCGGCCGGCGACATCCCGCGCATTCCCGTCATCGAGATCCGGCCGTGAGGGCGCCATGAGAGAGCTTCCCGACGCGCTCGCCGCGCGCCTCGCCGCGGGCGTGACCACGCTGTGCCACGCCGTCCGCCTCACCTGCCGCGATGGCTGGGTTCTGGGCCTCACCGACCACGACCGCGACCTCATGGTGGACGGCACTCTGATGCGCGCAGCCTCCGGCATGCGCATCAGCGAGAGCGCGCTCGCGCAGGGCCTCGCCGTCACCGGCGCCGAGCTGTCCGGCGCGCTCTCGTCCGATGCGCTCGACGCGGACGACCTCGCCGCCGGCCGCTATGACGGCGCCCAGGTGGACCTGCTGCTGGTGGACTGGTCCGCGCCCGAACTCTTCGTCCTCCTGCGCCGCGGCACCATCGGCGAGGTGCGCAGCGCCGACGGGGTGTTCACCGCCGAGGTGCGCGCCCGCGCCGACGGCGCTCGGCG
>NZ_JBNFNU010000670.1:0-1329 GCF_057364445.1 Xanthobacter sp. BG11Y11_SDJG | reverse complement strand
CCGGTGCCCGGCGGCCGGGGCGCCTTCGGCCAACGGCCGCGAGGCCGGCGATGGCGGGCACCACGGTGCGGCGCATGGCGTGGCCGTAGAACAGCGAGAAATGGCCCGCTTTGGGCAAGGTGAGCCGGCGCCGCAGGGCCTCGGGCACGCCGGCGCACAGATCGTGCGCCGCGGCGGTCTGGCAGGGTGCGGAAAATGTCGTCGTCCTCGCCCTCCACCGTGAGCAAAGCGGTGCGCGCGAGGGCCTGCGGCCGCACCGGCCGGCCGGCGATGGCGAGCGTGCCGCGGGCGAGCGCGTTCTCCCGGAAGATGGTCGCCACATTCTCCATGAAGTACTCGGCGGTGACATCCATCATGGTCCAGCACAGGCGCGAGAGCGGGAAGCGCAGCGGGTCCTCGCCCTCGTCGAACGTGAGCTTCATCGGCATCTCGCCGCCGGAGATCGCCTGCCGCCAGAGATAGATGCCGAACGCGTCCATCTGCCGCCAGGCGGGGAAGACGCGCCGGCCGGCGCCGGGAAAGCCGGTGCGCACGGTCTCGATCACCTGGGCCTCCAGGGCGTCGAGGGATCGCTCCTGCAGCACGCGCCACAGCCGGGTGGGGTTGCGCGAGGGGTCCACCGGCCCGCCCATCAGCGTCAGGCTCGCCGGCGCCGCTCCCGCTTCGGCGAGGATCAGCGCCGCGACCAGGGCCGGAACCACGCCCTGGCACACGCCGACCACGTGCACCGGCGCGCCGCCGTCCCCCGCGCCGCCGTCCTGCGCGCCGCCCAGCGCCCGGATCATCTGCGCGGCCTCCATGCAGTTCTCGGCGAAGCCGAAGCGGCCGGCGGCAAGGGGGACGTGGCGGGCATTCGGCCAGTCGGTGACGGCCACCGCGTCGAAGTGCGCGAGCAGCGCCACCACGAGGTCGCGCATCAGGAAGGGATAGCCGCCGGCCAGCGGCGCCACCACCAGCGCCGTCCGGCGCGGATTCTCCCTGCGGCGGAAACTGCGCAGCACGCCGAACGGCAGGCGCGCGGCGATCTGCGTTCGCACCGCAGCCCGCGCCCCGTCCACCGGGGCGGATCTGATGCCGAAGTCGCGGAAGGCGTCGTCTCCCGGTCCCGGACCCGCTAGGGGCGGGCCGAGGCGCATGGGTCGGTGATCGTCGAGCCACATGACCGAAGGCCCTTCGCGGGATGGCCGCCGGGGCCGAGCCTAAAGGGCGAACGGCGCAAAGAGAACCCGCTTGCGCGACCGGCCTGGAAACCAACGGTTGCCGGTCCGGCAGGAAGGCTCCGCCGGAATCAAAAAGAGCGGACGCGCCGCCGGATCCGGCGGCGCGTCC
>NZ_JBNFNU010000669.1:0-1332 GCF_057364445.1 Xanthobacter sp. BG11Y11_SDJG | reverse complement strand
ACCGCCGCCGCCACCGGCCGCCGCGCCGGCCCCGCCCCGCGGCGATCGCCCGATCAGCGCCGGTCCGGACCCCGTCCGGGCCGGCGCTTCCGTCTTGAGGCAGGGGCGTCAGCCCTGCGGCACCAGCTCCGCCAGCACGGCGCGCACGTCGTCCGGGATCGGCACCGGGCGCTGGCTGGCGCGTCCACATAGACATGGACGAACGTGCCCTGCGCCGCGCAGGCCGCCTCCTCGCCCTGGAACAGCGCGATGTCGTAGCGCACCGAGGAGCTGCCGAGCTTCGCCACCCTGATGCCGGCGATCACGGCGCCGGGAAGTTGAGGCTGCGGAAATAGGTGCAGCGCGTCTCCACCACGAGGCCGATCACCGGGCTGCTGGCGGGATCGAGCACGCCGGCGCGGATCAGGCGCTCGTTCACCACCGTGTCGAAGTAGGAATAATAGACCACGTTGTTCACGTGGCCGTAGACGTCCACGTCGGCCCACCGCGTGGTGAGTTCCAGTGTGTGGGTGAAGTCCGCGCGCGTGAGAGGCGCCTCGCGCCCGGCTGCCGAACCCTGGCCGCTCATCGTCCCGTCCCCGTCATGATGCCATCCCCCATGCCGCGCGCCGGCCGCAGGCGGCGCCCCGCTCCGCAATACGGTGCGCGCGGGCCGGCTCAAGGGCGGTCCTGCGGCTTGTGGCTCAGGGGCGCTCCCGGCCCTTCGGCGCCAGCGCTCGGCAAGGCTCAGTGCGGGCGGACCGGGCGTTGAGCGGCTTCTGCTGGCTCGCATGGGGCGCCCAGCCGGAGAGCCAGAGGATCTCGAACGTGGCGCGCACGCGCCCGTCCGCATCGGCGAAGCGCTGCTGGTAGATGTCCGCCGCGCGCAGCAGCGTCGCGCGCTTGAGCGGCACGCGGCGCGCTCGGCGAGCGCATTGGTGGCGCCCATGCGGCGCAGGTCGTCGAACAGCGCGAACGGCGACCCGTAGCGCACGACGACCTTGTCCACGTCGGTCACCGGCAGCGCGAAGCCGGCGCGCTGGAGCAGGCCGCCGAGGTCGCGCACATCCGCGAACGGGGCGACGCGGGGCGACAGGCCGCCGGTGGTCTCGCTCTCGGCCTCGGCGAAGGCCTGGCGCAGCTCGGTCAGCGAGCGCCCGCCGAGCATGGCCGCGAGGAACAGCCCGTCGGGCCGCAGCGCCCGGCGCACCTGGGCGAGCGTGCCGCAGATCGTTGATCCAGTCGCAGCGCGAGCAGCGAGACCGCGAGGTCGATGCCGCTCGCCGGCAAGGGCAGCGCCTCGGGATCGGCCACCACGTCGCCAGGCGTCAGCCCGGCGGCGAGCGGGGCGGC
>NZ_JBNFNU010000668.1:0-1334 GCF_057364445.1 Xanthobacter sp. BG11Y11_SDJG | reverse complement strand
GGCCGGCGAAAGGTCGCGCCCGGTGCGGGTGATGAGGCCGAGCCGCGCGCCACCACCGGCGCCTGGAGCGGGCGCACCGCGACGCCCTTGCGCGGAAACATGGCGAAGGTCAGCTCCGGCAGAGCCGTCACGCCGAGGCCCGCGGCCACCAGCGCCACGGCGGAGGGAATCTGCTCCACCTCGTAGCGCGGCATCAGAGCGAGGTCCGCCGCCGCCATGGCATTGTCCACCAGGCGCCGCACCGAAGTGGTGCGGGCGAGGGCGACGAACGCAACGGCGCGAGCGCCGCCCAGGAGAGCGGCGTCCGGCTGGCGAGGGGATGACCCTTCGGCATCAGCAGGTGCACCCGATCGGCGCCCAGCGGCTCGAACGCGAGCGCATCGCCCGCCGGCCGCATGGTCACCGCCATGTCGGCGACGCCCTCTTCCACCAGCGCGGCGGCGCGCTCGTGCAGCACGTCGAACACCGAGACCTCGGCCTCCGGATATTGCGCCCTGAGCCCCGCCACCGCCTGCGGCAGGATCGCTGCGGCCACCGAGGGCAGGAGCGCAATGGCGATGCGCGGGCGGCGGGCGCCGCGCTCGGCGAGGTCCTTCAGTCCGGAGCGCACGTCGCGCACCACCTCTTCGGCGAGGCCCGCGAGCGCCCGCCCGTCGGCGGTCAGCGCCACCTTGCGGGTGGTGCGCTCGAACAGGCGCAGGCCCAGTTCCTGCTCGATGCGCCGGATGGTCTCGCTCAGCGCTGGCTGCGAGATGCCGAGCAGGGCCGCGGCCTGCGTGAAGCTCGGCGCGCGGGCGGCGGCTGCGAACACCTCCAGCTGCCGGATGGTGATGTTCATAACCTTACCCTCATAATTCATCGTATCGATCTATTTGACTTGATGAATTGCCCCTGTCTACGCTTTTCCCATGCCCGCGCCAGACGGGCGGATGATGCCGGGGAGAGACATGCCAGGAGGTCCAGGCGGGATCGTGCGCATCGGCAGCGGGGCCGGGTTCGCCGGCGACCGGCGCGACGCCGCCGTGCCGGTGGTGGAGATGCTCGCCGCGCTCGACGGCCCGCGCTTCCTGATCTTCGAGACCCTCGCCGAGCGCACCCTCGCCCTGTGCCAGCTTGCCCGGCGCCGCGATCCGGACGCGGGCTACAGCCCGGCACTGAAGGGTTTCCTCGCGCCGGTGCTGGCGCGGTGCCTTGAGAGCGGCATCCGCATCGTCGGCAATTTCGGCGCCGCCAACCCGCAGGCGGGCGCACGCCGCATCGCCGCCATGGCCCGTGCCCTCGGCCGCGTGCCACGGATCGCCGTGGTGGAGGGGGGCGGACCTCGCCGGCCGGCT
>NZ_JBNFNU010000667.1:0-1342 GCF_057364445.1 Xanthobacter sp. BG11Y11_SDJG | reverse complement strand
CGCCGAGGACGTGGAAGGCGAGGCGCTCGCCACGCTGGTGGTGAACAAGCTGCGCGGCGGCCTCAAGGTCGCGGCCGTGAAGGCGCCGGGCTTCGGCGACCGCCGCAAGGCCATGCTGGAGGACATCGCCATCCTCACCGGCGGCCAGGTGATTTCCGAGGACCTCGGCATCAAGCTCGAGAACGTGACGCTGGCCCAGCTCGGCCGCGCCAAGAAGGTGATCCTCGAGAAGGAGAAGACCACCATCGTCGACGGCGTCGGCGAGAAGGCGGACATCGAGGCGCGCGTGAACCAGATCAAGGCGCAGATCGAGGAGACCACCTCGGACTACGACCGCGAGAAGCTCCAGGAGCGCCTCGCCAAGCTCGCGGGCGGCGTCGCGGTGATCCGCGTCGGCGGCTCGACCGAGGTCGAGGTGAAGGAGAAGAAGGACCGCGTGGACGACGCGCTCAACGCCACCCGCGCTGCGGTGGAAGAGGGCATCGTGCCCGGCGGCGGCGTGGCCCTGCTGCGCGCCAAGAAGGCGGTCGAGGCGGTGAATTCCGAGAACGCCGACATCGCCGCCGGCATCAAGATCGTGCTCAAGGCGCTGGAGGCGCCCATGCGCCAGATCGCCGAGAACTCGGGCGTGGAAGGCTCCATCGTCGTCGGCAAGCTGCTGGAGGCGAAGGACCCGAACCAGGGCTTCAACGCCCAGACCGAGGAATATGTGGACATGATCGCGGCCGGCATCGTCGACCCGGCCAAGGTGGTCCGCACCGCGCTCCAGGACGCGGCCTCCGTGTCCGGCCTCCTCGTCACCACCGAGGCGCTCATCGCCGAACTGCCGAAGCGGGATTCGGGCATGCCCGCGATGCCGGGCGGCGGCATGGGCGGCATGGGTGGAATGGACTTCTGAGGAAGTCCATTCCGACCGGAATGTTCAGGACCCAAGCCGGCGGTGCCGGCTTGGGTGGCGGAATGGACTTCTGAGGACGTCCATTCCGACCGGAATGTTCAGGACCCAGGCCGGCGGTGCCGGCTTGGGGGAGAAGACAGAAGGGCGCGGCCGCAGGGGCCGCGTCCTTTTGTTTGGCACTCACGTCGACGGCGGGACGGCCGCGGCGCGAAAAAGGCCGCGCGGAGCCCGTCCGGCCCGTCAGATTGCGGTGCACGGCACGCGGGCGTGCGCTAAGCTTGTGGCGGCGCAAAATGCGCGTGGCGAGGCAGGCGTGGCGGTTGCGGCAGTCAGTCAGGATGGCGAGGGCGCGCCGCTCCCCGGCATCGACGGCGTGCTCGACGCGGTCGCACGGCTCGCATCGGCCGCCTTTTCCGGGCGCGTGGTGGGAGGTCTGGCTCACCG
>NZ_JBNFNU010000666.1:0-1346 GCF_057364445.1 Xanthobacter sp. BG11Y11_SDJG | reverse complement strand
CGCGGGAGACGACCCGGCCCGCGTCACGCCGGATCGGGCGCGGCGGCGTGCGCACCGGTGTCGGGGCGCGGGGGGATGATGCGCAGCCTCTTCACCCGGCGCGGGTCGGCCTCCAGAACCTCGACCTCGAAGCCGCCGGGAAGCGCGATCATCTCGCCCTCCACGGGTACCCGCCCGGCCACCATCACCACGAGCCCGCCGAGGCTGTCCACCTCCTCCAGGGCCTCCTCGGAGGCGAAGCCGGGTCCGAGCACCTCGACCGCCGCTTCCAGCGGCGTGCGGGCATCAGCAAGGAAGCTGCCGTCGTCCTGGCGCGTCAGCAGGGTCTCGGGCGCCTCGTCGTGCTCGTCCTCGATCTCGCCGACGATCTCCTCCACCACGTCCTCGATGGAGACCAGGCCGTCGGTGCCGCCATATTCGTCGATCACCAAAGCCAGGTGGGTGCGCGCCGCCTGCATGGATACGAGAAGGTCCACCGCCGGCATGGAGGGCGGCACATAGAGCAGGCGCCGCACCAGGCCGGCCTCCTCCAGGCTGCGGTCGAAATCGACCGCGCCGAGGTCGAGCCGGCTGTCCGCCTCGTCCATCACGCCGGCCGCCAGCACCGCCAGCAGGTCGCGGATATGGACCATGCCCACGGGGTCGTCGAGCGTGTCGTCATAGACCACGAGGCGGGAATGGCCGGCGCTCACGAACACCTTCAGCAGCTCGCCGAGGCCGATGTCCTTGCGCACCGCGATGATCTCGGCGCGCGGCACCATGATGTCGCCGATGCCCACATCCTTCAAATGCAGGATGTTGCGCAGCATCTTGCGCTCGGAGGACGTGAACTCGCTTTCCTCCTCGGCCGCCCCGCTCGTGCCGAGCACCTCCTGCAGGTCGGTGCGCAGCGAGCCGTGCGGGCGGAACGTGCCGAGGAGGGCACGCAATCGATCGAGAAAACTCTGCGGCTCCGCGGAGCCGGTCTCGGTCGGCTGATCAGTGTTCGACATGTGTCCTTCTTCGCCTTGAACGTCATCCGTCCTGCGGCAGGCGGTAGGGATCGTCGATCCCGAGGCCCGCGAGGATGCGGCGTTCCAGCGCCTCCATTTCCTCTGCTTCGTCGTCTTCGAGGTGATCATAGCCCATGAGGTGCAGCGTGCCGTGCACCACGAGATGGGCGAGATGATGCGCGGGCGCCTTCCCCTCGGCCGCCGCTTCGCCCTGGAGCGTCTCCAGGGCGATGATGACGTCGCCGAGCGGCTGCGGGGCGTCGACGCCCTCGGGCAGGTCCGCCTGGGGGAAGGACAGCACGTTGGTGGGCTTGTCCATGCCGCGCCACTCCCGGTTCAGCACCCGGATGGCCG
>NZ_JBNFNU010000665.1:0-1350 GCF_057364445.1 Xanthobacter sp. BG11Y11_SDJG | reverse complement strand
CCGGCGGGCGCGGCCGGCGCCGTGGCCAGCGGCCGGGCGGCGGCGAACAGCGGCAGGTCGTCCACCAGCTTCTGCGCCGGTGAGGCGCGCTCGGCCGCCTCCAACTCGGCCAGCACGGCGCGGGCGCGGGCGATCACCGCCTCGGGAAGGCCGGCGAGCTTGGCCACCTGGATGCCGTAGGAGCGGTCCGCCGCCCCCGGCACCACCTCGTGCAGGAAGATCACGTCGCCCTGCCATTCGGTGACCTTCACCGTGGCGTTGACGAGGCGCCGGCAGCGCTGGGAGAGCGCGGTCAGTTCGTGGAAATGGGTGGCGAACAAGGCCCGGCAGCGGTTGACCTCGTGCAGGTGCTCGAGGCTCGCCCAGGCGATCGACATGCCGTCGAAGGTGGCGGTGCCGCGGCCGATCTCGTCCAGGATGACGAGCGAGCGATGGGTGGCCTGGTTCAGGATGGCGGCGGTCTCCACCATCTCCACCATGAAGGTGGAGCGCCCGCGTGCCAGGTCGTCGGCCGCGCCCACGCGCGAGAACAGGCGATCCACCACGCCGATGCGCGCGGCGCGCGCCGGCACGAAGGCGCCCGCCTGCGCCAGCACGCAGATCAGCGCGTTCTGCCGCAGGAAGGTGGACTTGCCCGCCATGTTCGGCCCGGTGACGAGGACGATGCGCCCGTCGTCCTGGCCGTCCGGCGGGGAGAGGTCGCAGTCGTTGGGCACGAACGGGCCGCCGTCGCGGGCGAGCGCCTGCTCCACCACCGGGTGCCGCCCGCCCTCGATCCGGAACGCCGCGCCGTCCTCCATGCGCGGGCGCACATGGCGTTCCGACACCGCAAGCTCGGCGAGGCCCGCGGCCACATCCAGCTCGGCGAGCGCCCTCGGCGGCGGCGCGGATGGCGGGCGCGGCCGCCACCACCTCGGCCGCGAGGCGATCGAAGATCGCCTGCTCCAGGCCCAGCGCTCGCTCGCCGGCGGAGGCGATGCGGCTCTCCAGTTCGCCGAGTTCGACGCTTGAGAACCGCACCGCCCCCGCCATGGTCTGGCGGTGCACGAACACGGCGGCGAAGGCGGGCTCGCGCAGCCGGTCGGCGTTCTGCGCGGTCACCTCCACGAAATAGCCCAGAACGGCATTGTGCCGGATCTTCAGAGACTTGACGCCGGTCTCCTCGACATAGCGGCGCTCCAGGGCCGCCACCACGCGCCGGCTCTCGTCGCGCAAGGCGCGGGTGGCGTCGAGGTCGCCGTCATAGCCCTTGGCCACGAAGCCGCCGTCGCGCCGGTGCGGCGGAAGCTCGTCCGCGAGCGCCGCCGACAGGCGCGCCGCCAGCGCCGCGTCCACTGCGGCCAGCGCGCG
>NZ_JBNFNU010000664.1:0-1353 GCF_057364445.1 Xanthobacter sp. BG11Y11_SDJG | reverse complement strand
CCCCGCTGAGGCCGGCGCGCGTCCGCCGATGGCAGGGGCTTCCGCGGCGTCGTCTGGGGTTCCGGCCCGCTCGGCCTGCTTCGCCGCCTGCCAGAGCGCCTCCATCTCGTCGAGACTTGCGGCGGCCGGCGCGCGGCCTTGCGCCTCAAGCGCTGTTCCAGGAAGCGGAAGCGGCGGGTGAACTTCGCGTTGGTGCCGGCGAGCGCAGCCTCGGGGTCGACACCCGCATGGCGGGCGAGGTTCACCACCGCGAACAGGAGGTCGCCCACCTCGTCGCGCACCGCGGCGAGGCCGCCGGCGTCGAGCGCCTCCGCCACCTCGTCCGTCTCTTCGCGGATCTTCGCCAGCACCTGGCGCGCATCGTTCCAGTCGAAGCCCACGCGGCCGGCCTTCTCCTGCAGCTTCAGCGCGCGGGTCAAGGCGGGAAGGGGGAGGGGCACGCCGTCGAGAACGCTCTGCGTCTCGGCCGGAAGACCGGCGGCGGCCCGGCGGTCCGCCTTCTCGCGCTTCTCCTCCGCCTTGATCTCGGCCCACAGGCCCTTCACGGCCTCCGGCGTCAGGTCGCGCGCAGGGCCGAACACGTGCGGATGCCGGCGCACCAGCTTGGTGGTGATGGCTTCCACCACATCGGGAAAGGCGAAGGCGCCGTCCTCCTCGGCCATGCGGGCATGGAACACCACCTGGAGCAGGAGGTCGCCCAGTTCCTCCTTGAGGTCGCCGAGGTCGCCGCGGGCGACGGCGTCGGCCACCTCGTAAGCCTCCTCGACGGTGTAGGGGGCGATGGTGGCGTAGGTCTGCTCCAGGTCCCAGGGGCAGCCGCTGCCCGGCGTGCGCAGCGCCGCCATGATCTCGATGAGGCGCGCGATGTCGCGGGACGGGACCATGGAAACCTCCTTGCAGGTCGGACGGGGCACCATAAGCTCTCCGGCGCCGGAACGAACGGGAGGACCCCATGTCTGCGGTGGAGAACGAGGCGGGCGAGGGCATCCGCGCCGGCGAGCACCAGGTGGCCTTGCCCGAGCGCTTCGATGCCGGCATCTACTTCATCGGCCATATCGAGACGCCATGGCCGACCCGCGCGGCGTGCCCGCGGCGCGGCGACATGGCGGATGGCCCGCTCTGCACGCTGCACATCGACCCGCGCTGGGCCGAAGCTCTGACCGGCCTGGCCGGCCTCAGCCACGTGCAGGTTCTCTACTGGATGGACGAGGCGCGGCGCGATCTGGTGCTCCAGGTGCCGCGCGGCGGCACGCCCGCGGGGGACCTTCGCGCTGCGCTCGCCGGTGCGGCCCAACCCCATTGCGTCCTCGGTGGCGGCGCTGGTGGCGGTGGAGGGCACGCGCGTGACCGTGC
>NZ_JBNFNU010000663.1:0-1355 GCF_057364445.1 Xanthobacter sp. BG11Y11_SDJG | reverse complement strand
CAGGAGTTCGGCGCCCCCGCGCCCAGTCCGGCCGCGCGAGCGCCGCGCCCGACACGAGATGCTCGATCAGCTGGGCCTGGATCTCGACCCCGGCGACCGCGGCGTCGAGCGGCGTTGCCCGCGTGTCCTTGAGCCCCGCGGCGCTGGTGCCGACGAGGATGATCCGGCCCTCCAGCGCCGCGCGGTCCACGGTCCCGTCGAGCACCGCATGGGCCGGGACGAAGCGGCGCGGATCGGAGGGCGAGAAGCGCACCCGGACCTCGCCCTGGGCGTCGGTGTGCGCCTCGACGGCGCCGATCTTCACCGCGACGATGCCGGTGGCGGCGCCGAAGGCCTGCGCCCCCGAGGCGTTGGACGACAGCACCACATAGGTGGACGCGCCCTGCGCCACGCGCAACGCCTCGGCGGCCAGGCTCGGCACCACCTCGTTGCCGAGGCCGAGCAGCAGCGGCACCCGGCGCACCACCTGGTCGCGGTCGGGCAGCCAGTTGAGCACGCCGATGCCGGCCGCGCCTGCGCCAGCGCCGGCAGCGGCGCCACCACGGCGGAAAAGCGCGGCAGGAAGGCCAGCGGGTCGTCGCCGGCTGCCGCGATCCCCCATTTCGCCGGCAGCGTCGTCTCCATGCCGCCGTCGGTGAGCACCGCGCCGAGCACCGAGGGCAGGGTGCCGAGCGCGCGGGCGAAAAGGGCGTCGCTGCTCTCCTGGCCCGCAAGGGCGCCGGCCACCGTTGCCCGCACCTGTTCGGGAAGCAGCTCAGCGAGGGTCGCGGGGTCGAGCCGGTCGGGCTCGGAGAAGGTGACGTCGAACGCCACCGCCGCCGCCCCCTTCTCGGCGAGGCGCTGAACCAGCGCCGCCAGCTTCGCCCGGGGCCAGGGCCACTGGCCTTCGCGCGCCAGCGATGCGTCGTCGATGTCCACCACCTTCACCGGCGCCTCGGGGTCGTAGGGCCGGGGCGCGGCGCGCTGGTAGAGGTCGAAGAGGCCGTTGCGCAGGTCGGTCAGCGGCGCGGGATCGGCGAGGATCAGGCCGAGCCCGGCGGCCAGCGCCGCTCCGGTTGAGAGCCAGTAGAGCCGCGAGGTCATGTGTCGCCGGTCCGCCCTTTCCTGCCCGCGCGTGAACCATAGAGCGCGGCGCCGGGAAAGAGAATCGGCTTGCGCGCGGACGGTCTCAGCCGAGCTCGAAGCTGGTGATGCCGAAGATGCGCTCGAGCGGAAGGGCGGGCGCCGGGCCGTGATACATGCGGGCGGTCTCGAACACCGGGGCAAGGCCCAGGCTCGCCGGCGAGCGCCGCGCCGGCCCCGGTTGGGCTCCGGCACGTCGAGGAAGAGCGGCCCCTCGCCCGCCACCTCTCCCG
>NZ_JBNFNU010000662.1:0-1357 GCF_057364445.1 Xanthobacter sp. BG11Y11_SDJG | reverse complement strand
CGCTCCCTGTCGCTGCCCGCACCGCGCACCTGATCCCGCACGCGCCGCCCCGTCCCTCCGCTCCTTCCGCGGCCCCCGCCCGCGCGCGGAGCGGGTGTGCCAAGTCATGACGTTACGGGATATAATTGACGCTGCGTCAATGGCTTGGTTCAAGCTGGGTTCATCTGTCCGGGTTATGCTCGCGCGGCCTCTGGACAGAAAGATCCGCCATGTCCGTCACCCGTCGCAGCTTCCTTTCCGGCCTCGCGGCCTGCCCGCTGTGCGCCGGCCTTGCGCCGGCCGAAGCCGCCCATCCCCACTGGACCTATGAGGGCCACGGCGGCCCGAAGGAGTGGGGCGCGCTCTCCGCCGACTTTCAGTCCTGCGCGCTCGGCAGCCAGCAGTCGCCGGTGAACCTCGAAGGTGCCGTCGAGACCGTGCAGAAGCCGCTCGCCTTCTCCTGGTCGGCGCAGCCCTTCAAGGTGGTCAATAACGGCCACACGATCCAGGCCGATGCGCTTTCCGGCGCCAACACCGTCGACCTCGCCGGCAAGCCCTATGAGTTGAAGCAGTTCCATTTCCATGCGCCGAGCGAGCACGCGATCGGCGGCGCGCGCACCGCCATGGAGGTGCATTTCGTCCACGCCCGGCCGAAGGCGGGCTCGCCGTGGTGGGCGTGTTCATGACAGCGGGCAAGGCCAATGCCGCCTTCGCTCAGGTGATGGCGGCGGCGCCGAAGGCCGAGGGCGCGGCGACCGCCCAGCCCGTCATCGACATCGCCGCCTTCCTGCCGGCGTCCCGGCGCCTCTATCGCTACGAAGGCTCGCTCACCACGCCGCCCTGCGCGGAGGTGGTGGACTGGAATGTCTTCGCGGCCCCCATCGAGGTGGCACAGGCGGACATCGACGCGTTCCGCGCCATCTTCCCCATGAACGCCCGCCCGCTCCAGGCCATCAACCGCCGCTTCCTGCTGCTGATGAACTGAGGCCGTTTGGGACGTCGCAGACCGCCGCCCGCGCCGCGGTCGGCGGCTCGCCGCAGGAAAAAGGAATATAGTCCTTGACAGCGTGACGCTGTCCGGCTAGGGTTCAGTCACGTTCGAGATTTGCGCCCGGCGCCAATTTCTCCCGGCGCGTGTCGCTTCCGGCGTATTGTCCGCACATGGTTTCGGCATCAATTTGGGGGACCGGTCCGGCCTGCCATTGCCGGCCTCCCATTGCCCGCCGAACGGTGCGACGCCGCCCTGCGCCGACTCTCGGCTCCGATCCTTGCGTGCCCATCGAGAACCGCCGCCATGCCAGACCGCCGCGATCCCCCGCGCCGCGCGGCGCGGCTGCATCCTCCGATGCGCGCGCCGGCGTCCAGCTGCGCCCGCACC
>NZ_JBNFNU010000661.1:0-1365 GCF_057364445.1 Xanthobacter sp. BG11Y11_SDJG | reverse complement strand
CCCGCGAGCGCCCGGGCCGCCGACTGCCCCGGCCGGCCGGACGCTCTCGGCACCGCGCGGGTGATGGCGGCGGATGCCAAGGGCCTTCAAGTCGGCACCAAATCGTTTCCCCAGACCCTGCCGCTTGAGGCGCGCGAGGTGGTGCTCACCTTCGACGACGGCCCCTGGCCGGCGACCACCGCCGCCATCCTCGACGCGCTGAAGGCCGAATGCGCGCGCGCCACCTTCTTCGTCATCGGCCAGAATGCGCGGCTGCGGCCGGACCTGGTGAAGCGCACCCTCGCCGAGGGGCACACGCTGGCGCACCATTCCATGACCCATCCGGCGGCGACCTTGGCGAAGATTCCCTTCGAGGCGGCGGTGAAGGAGATCGAACAGGGCATCGCCGCGGACGAGACGGCCGCCTATGGATCCTCCGGCCCGGCACCGCGGGTGCCGTTCTTCCGCTTTCCCGGCTTCGCCGCGACGCCCGAGCTCCTGGCCTATCTCGACCGCAAGGGCATCGGCGTGTTCGGCGCCGATCTGTGGGCGAGCGACTGGAACGTGCAGACGCCGCAGGCCCAGCTCGATCTGGTGCTCAAGCGGCTCGACGCGGCGGGCGGCGGCATCGTGCTGTTCCACGACACGAAAGCGCAGACCGCGGCCATGATCCCCGCCTTCCTGCGCGCGCTCGCGGCGCGCGGCTACCGGGTGGTGCACATCGTGCCGAAGCCGGCCGGGAACGGGGGCTGAGAACACCGTCCCAACCGCCGTCATGCTCCGGCTTGGCCGGAGGATCCATTTACCCACGGCCGCGTCTGGAGCCACACTCCATGGGCCCTCCGGTCGAGCCGGAGGGCGACGGCGTCGCGGCGGCGACGGCGCGAAGGAAGGCGACGGGACAGCATGAGCGCACCCGCCCTGAAAAGCGAAAGGCGGCCTTGCGGCCGCCCTGAAAAAGCGAAAGGCGGCCTTCCGGCCGCCTTGCAGGCTCGCGCGGGTCGGCCGCGCGTCCGGGCAGGCAAGCCTGCCTCCATCTCTGGTGCGGACGAGAGGACTCGAACCTCCACGGGTCTCCCCACTAGCACCTCAAGCTAGCGCGTCTACCAATTCCGCCACGACCGCAGTCAGGGATGGCACCGGGACAGGGCCCCTGAAGGGCCGGCCGCCGCCGGGGGCCATCGTCTAACAGATCGATACCGGCGCCACAAGGGGCCTTCGGCGCCGCTTCCGCGTGCCCGCAGGGCGCTGTGGACAGGCCCGCGCGCCCTGCCCTTTACCGGCCGGCGGAATGGGATAAGCATGCGCCATGACCTTGAGCGCCAGCAGCCCGCAGGCGGGCCCGCCAGCCGTCCGTGCCGTCGCGCCCGCCGCCTCCGTGCCGCG
>NZ_JBNFNU010000660.1:0-1373 GCF_057364445.1 Xanthobacter sp. BG11Y11_SDJG | reverse complement strand
GCGAGGTGCGCCGGGGTCCAAGGGCGATGTCGGGCGCAGGGCCGCCCCTCCCTCACCCCCAATCCCCTCTCCCGCGAGGGGATTGGGGAGCCAGGCGTCCGTCCGAAGCTACGGGGAGGAGTGCCCGGGCGGGCATCGCCCTCTGCTTACGCCCTTCGATGAAAGCGCCGGCCCACTCGTTCGCGCCCCCTCTCCCCTTGCGGGAGAGGGCCGGGGTGAGGGGTGCGCCGGAAAAAGGGTCGAACGCCTGGAATGCAGCGCGACTGCGCCGCCTGCCGCCTGCCGCCTGGGGCGAACGCTGCCCTCAGGCGGCCGTTCGGCGGCTCACCACCAGGATTTGCCGATATTGAAGGTGTAGCTGACCGAGACGCCGGCCATGAACTGGTTGGCGTCGCTGGTGAGCGGCGAGGAGGCCGCGTCGCCCAGGAGGCGGCCGTAGCTGCCGAACACGCCGGTCTCGAAGCCGTTGCGGAAATTGTAGGTGAGCTGCGCCGTGGCGCCCACCAGATCGAAGCCGGCGCCCGCTTTGTAGGCCGGCATGGGATTGCCGAGGAGGGTGGCGACTGCCGCCTGCTGCGGCGTGACGCCGAAGAAGGTCTCCATGTAGCCGGAGCCGCCATAGGTCAGGCGCGGGCCGACGGCGAAGCGCCACTGGCCGTAGGGCACGATCACGTCGGCGGCGAGCAGGCCGCGGATGCCGTCGAAGCCGCCGACGCCGTAGCGCAGTTCGGCGCGGGTGCGCAGCCAGTCGGTGACGTAGAGTTCGGCAAAGCCGCCCGCCTCCACCGAGGCGTCCACGTCGCCGAGGCCGGTCAGGCGCGACGAATCGCTGGCGTTCCGGCCCCAGTCGATGCGCCCCACCGCGCCGACGCGGAAATTGCCGGTGTCGAACACGGCGAAGGACGGATTGTCGTCGACCGAGCGGAAGACGTTGAGCTGGCTCGCCTTGCGGATGGAGAAGATGAGGCCCGGGCGGAAGGAATAATTGTCCGCGCCGGGATAGCTCGGCTCGGCGGCGCCTGAGACGCCGATGGTCAGATACCAGTCCTCGTTCACCGAGGGCGCCACGGGCGTGGCCGGCGGCGGCGAGAACAGTTCAGCCGCGCCCGCACTCCCCCCCGCCCCGGCGGTGAGCACGGCAGCGAGCACGAGAGAACGCAGGCTTGGGAACGCAACCATGGGGGCAACCTCTGACGGGACAGGCGGTCATCCTGCGACCGGCTGGCTTTAGGAATTCCCAAGACGGAAACGCCGAAGCCTTTGATGCAAAGTGAGGTTAACGACCGGCAAGGTCAACGCCGCCGCCGCGATAGCCGCGCGGCGTGGCAGAATGGCCACGCCGTCGCCTCACGGGCCGCGGCGCGGCCGCCGCG
>NZ_JBNFNU010000659.1:0-1376 GCF_057364445.1 Xanthobacter sp. BG11Y11_SDJG | reverse complement strand
CCGCGGTCCCCCTCCACGCCGGCGCCGAGCGCCGTTGCCTCGCCCCCCCGTGGTCTCCGCGCCGCCGGACCCGGGAAGTGCGGCCGGCACCGAAATGGTCACCATGACCGTCCGCGAGGCCCTGCGCGACGCCATGGCCGAGGAGATGCGCCGCGACGGCGATGTCTTCGTCATGGGCGAGGAGGTGGCCGAGTATCAGGGCGCCTACAAGATCACCCAGGGGCTGCTGCAGGAATTCGGCGCCCGCCGCGTGATCGACACGCCGATCACCGAGCACGGCTTCGCCGGTGTCGGCGTCGGCGCCGCCATGGCGGGGCTGAAGCCCATCGTCGAGTTCATGACCTTCAACTTCGCCATGCAGGCGATCGACCAGATCATCAACTCCGCCGCCAAGACGCTCTACATGTCGGGCGGGCAGGTGCACTGCTCCATCGTGTTCCGCGGCCCGAACGGCGCCGCGCGCGCGTCGCCGCCCAGCACAGCCAGGACTATTCCGCCTGGTACAGCCAGATCCCCGGCCTCAAGGTGATCGCGCCCTACACCGCCGCCGACGCCAAGGGCCTGCTGAAGGCCGCGATCCGCGACCACAACCCGGTGATCTTCTTGGAGAACGAGATCCTCTACGGCCACTCCTTCGAGGTGCCGAAGCTGGACGATTTCGTGCTGCCCATCGGCAAGGCGCGCATCGCCCGCCCGGGCAAGGACGTGACGCTGGTGTCCTTCTCCATCGGCATGACCTATGCGCTCAAGGCCGCCGAGGAACTGGCCAAGCAGGGCATCGAGGCCGAGGTGATCGACCTGCGCACGCTGCGCCCCATGGACGTACCGGCCATCGTCGAGAGCGTGAAGAAGACCGGCCGCTGCGTCACGGTGGAAGAGGGCTGGCCGCAGTCCGGCATCGGCGCCGAGATCGCCGCCCAGCTCATGGACAAGGCGTTCGACTATCTCGACGCCCCCGTGCTGCGCGTGACCGGCAAGGACGTGCCCATGCCGTACGCCGCGAACCTCGAAAAGCTTGCGCTTCCGTCCGTCGCCGAGGTGATCGCGGCGGTCCACGCCGTCACCTACCGCTGAGGGGGTTCCAATGCCCATCGACATCCTGATGCCGGCGCTCTCCCCCACCATGGAGAAGGGCAACCTCTCCAAGTGGGTGAAGAAGGAGGGCGACACGGTGAAGTCCGGCGACGTGCTCGCCGAGATCGAGACCGACAAGGCCACCATGGAGGTGGAGGCGGTGGACGAGGGCGTCCTCGCCAAGATCCTGGTGCCCGAGGGCACGCAGGACGTGCCCGTGAATCAGGTCATCGCGGTGATCGCCGGCGAAGGCGAGGACGTGAAGGCCGCGGCCGGCTCGGCCGGGAAGGGCGCAGCGCCGG
>NZ_JBNFNU010000658.1:0-1377 GCF_057364445.1 Xanthobacter sp. BG11Y11_SDJG | reverse complement strand
CACGCCAGCCGGCAGGAGGGCTCGATCCGCGCCGGCAGCGCCGCCACGGCGCCGGCGTCGAGATGCAGCACGCCGCGCGGCTCCAGCGCGCCGCCGATCCAGTTCTTGCGCGCCCGCGCCGGATTGGCGGAGGTGAGGAACCAGGTGCAGCGCCCGCCGTCGAGGATGCGCTTGAGCGGATTCTTCCCGTGGCCGGAGGCGATCACCATGTGGGTGCCGGCGGCGGTGGCGATCTTACCGGCCTCGATCTTGGTGCGCATGCCGCCGCGCGACAGCTCGGAGCCGGCGCCCCCCGCCATGGCCTCGATCTCCGCGGTGATGCGCGGCACCACGGGAATGAGCGCCGCGCCGGAGTCTTGCGCCGGCGGGGCGGTATAGAGGCCGTCGATGTCGGAAAGCAGCACGAGGAGGTCCGCGCTCGCCATGGTGGCGACGCGGGCGGCGAGCCGGTCGTTGTCGCCGTAGCGGATCTCGGTGGTGGCCACCGTGTCGTTCTCGTTGATGATCGGCACCGCGCGCAGGTCCAGAAGCCGGGCGAGCGTCGAGCGGGCGTTGAGATAGCGCCGGCGCTCCTCGGTGTCGCCGAGCGTCAGCAGCACCTGCCCGGCGGTCACGCCTTCATGGGAGAGCGTCTCGGCCCAGGTGCGGGCGAGCGCGATCTGGCCCACGGCGGCGGCCGCCTGGCTGTCCTCCAGCTTCAGCGGCCCCTTGGGCAGGCCGAGCACCATGCGCCCCAGCGCGATGGCGCCGGAGGACACCACCAGCACGTCGCAGCCCTTGGCGTGAAGCGCGCCGATATCCTCCACCAGCGCCGTCAGCCACGGCAGGCGCACCTTGCCGCGCGTCGAATCGACGATAAGGGCGGAGCCGACCTTGATGACGATGCGGCGGAAGTCGGCAAGGGAAGGGGCGGTGGAGGGGGCGGTGGAGGGCGCGGTCATGGCGATGGGCACGGGCTGATGGAGCGGCGCTGCGGGCGGCGCGCCCGTGGCGGGAGCACGGCATAGGCCATCGGGCCGGCGAAGTCCAAGCCCGCCGCGTGCGCGCGGCCGGCGATAGGGTTAGAAAGTGCCGTTGATCCGCGCGCGGACATCGGGTCTTGCGGACAGGCACGCGCCGCAGCGTGGACTTGAGGAGGCGACCATGACCATCGGCAGGCTGATCATCGGGAGTGTCCGGGGCGGCGCGCTCGCGGCCGCGCTGTTCGCGGCGGGAAGCGCGGCGGCGCAGACCCCCACCAGCGCCCAGCAGCAGGCGCTGAGGGCCTCGTGCCAGTCGGATTTCCGGGCCAACTGCTCCGGCGTTTCGCCGGGCGGCCAGGCGGCGCTCGCCTGCCTCCAGAAGAATGTGGCGAAGCTCTCGGCCGCCTGCCAGAGC
>NZ_JBNFNU010000657.1:0-1380 GCF_057364445.1 Xanthobacter sp. BG11Y11_SDJG | reverse complement strand
CCGGTGGGACCTCGCCGCGCCGCGCGCCGACGGACCTGCGGGACCGGCCGGCCCCGCCGGACCCTGGGCCCCTTCGAAAACAGGCGGAAAACACTCAGCGCCAAGGCGAGCGCCAAGGCGATCTTCAGTCCTCGCATGACAAGCCTCCCAGTAAACCCGCACCTATGGTGAGGCCGCCCGCGCGCCGACACAAGCGGGAAGAAATCGCGCTTCATTAGCCGGAATAACAATTGGAGCGATCTTATTTTCCTAGGGAAAAATTAATGCCACCCCGGTTGTCCGGCTTACCGCTCTGGAGGCGGAGAACCCTTGCGGATGCTCAATCCTGGCTTGCCGCCACCGTCGCGGTCGCCCGCTCCAGACACAGGCCATAGAAGCGCGCGAGACGGGCGGGGGCCGCCTGGCGGAGGTCTTCCGCCAGAAGCCGCGCCTGCCCGGCGTCGCCGCGCTCCAGCGCATCCACCAGCGCGCCATGCCGCCGGGCCAGGGTCTCGAAGCCGGGCGACGCGGCGAAGGCGCCGTCGCCCGCCACCAGATGCAGCCGGCTCGACTTGGTCTTGCCCTTCAGGGTCAGCTCGTCCGCCGCCAGGAAGGCGAGGTCGCCGGCAGCGTCCCGCGTCGCCTGGGAGACCAGGATGTCGGTGCGCAGGCCCTTGGTGGCGCCCTCGATGCGCGAGGCGAGATTCACGTCGTCGCCGAGGCAGGAATATTCCAGCCGCTGGTCGGAGCCGAGATTGCCGACGCAGCACGGCCCGGTGGCGAGACCGATGCCGCAGCGCACCGGATGGTAGGGCCGTCCGTCCCGCTCCGCCTGCGCGCGCCATTCGCCATTCAGCGCCTCAAGCCGGGCACTCATGGCGAGGGCGCAGAGCGTGGCGTTGCGGGCGTGGTGGGGATCGTCCAGCGGCGCGTTCCAGAACGCCATGATGGCGTCGCCGATATATTTGTCGATGGTGCCGCCATGGGCCAGCACCACCTCGGTCATGGGCGTGAGATACGCGTGCATGAAGCGCGTCAGCGCCTGCGCGTCCATGGTCTCGGACAGGGTGGTGAAGTCGCGCAGGTCGCAGAACAGGATGGTGATCTGGCGCGTCTCGCCGCCGAGCACGAGCCGCGAGGGATCGGCGGCGAGTTTCGACACCACGTCCGGCGACACGAAGCGGCCGAACACCGAGCGCACCCATTTCTTCTGCCGCTGCTCCTCGCGGTAGAGCGCGAACACGCCCACCAGGTACACCGCGAGCGCGGTGGCGCCCGGCGGCCAGGGATCGGATCAGCCAGGAGTCGCAGGCCGGGGTCGAAAGGCCAGGCGAAGGGAGGCCCGGCCCGAGCGGAGACCCGCCAGCCCCACGACGACAGCCAGAACGTCGAACCCCATCG
>NZ_JBNFNU010000656.1:0-1389 GCF_057364445.1 Xanthobacter sp. BG11Y11_SDJG | reverse complement strand
GGCGCCCCGACGCGGGGGGTGCCGCGGCAGCGTTCGGGGCCCAGGCGGGCGCCGACACCTTATCCCCTCCCTTGCGTGCGGGCGCGGCGGGCCCATATGCAGCTTCGGGCCTCGAAGGAGGGGCTTTACGCGCTATGGTCTACATTCTCGCCGCTCTGCTTCCGCCGCTCGGCCTGCTGGTGAACGGGCAGCCCATCTCGGCGCTGGTGAACCTGGTCATGATCGTGCCGTGCATCCTGCTCGGCCTGATCTTTCCCCTGTTCTTCCTGGTGCCGTCGGCCCATGCGGTCATCGCCGTGCACATGAAGCGCAGCGACCGCCGCCAGCGGGAGATCGTCGACGCCATCGAGCGCCACGGTCCGCCGCCTCCGGGCTGGCGTCCCTGACGGGCGCGGCGTCCTGAAGGGCCTTTGACAGGCCCTTCGAATGGTGGACACGGGTCAAGGCGCGCTCCCGGACGGAGCGCGCCTTTTGCGCCGCCTCAGAAGAAGCGGCGGCCGGCCTCGCGGTCGTCCTCGGCCGCAGGCGCGGCCTCGCGCAGGCGGATCGTGGTTTCCTCGCGCCGCACGAAGTCGGCGAAGGCCTCGAGCGGGTCCGGCTCCTCGCGGCGGGCTCGGCGCGCAAGGCGACCGGCTCCGGCGCCGCGGTGGGGCGCAGGTCGCGCTCCTCGTCGTCCACCGGGATGGCGCGCGAGGAATCGGTGGTGCGGGTCGCCTTGGCGTCCAGCCACGGCAGCGGATAGGGCGAGGCGATGTAGGCGACGCCGTCATCCTGCTCCCAGGCGACCATGTAGACGGCCTCGTCCGCCGGCATGCCCGGCAGCGAGAACATCTGCGGCATCTCGCGCGCCCGTCCGCTCCAGCCCAGGGTATGGGCCAGCTGGAAGGCCTCGTCGAGGAAGGCGCTCACCGCCGCAAGGCGGTCCGCCCGCAGGCCCTGAAGAAAATCCACGTCCAGAAGGTGGCGCAGATAGGCCTCCACGCTGTCCCCCGCAGCCCACTGGGCTCCGGTGGCGAACTGGTAGACATAGACGCGCGGGCTCTCCATTACGCTACTCCGGCTGTTCGACGCGAGATCGCTTGACACCGGCAACGGCCCCCGAGGCGGCACGTTCCCGTCTTTGCGGTCAGGCCCTTTATATTTCAATGCGGCTGGTTAAGACAGTGTGCGCAGCCCGGCACCCGGTCCCGGCCGGCGGCCGCATGCGGGACTTAACGGTAGGGCATTGCTTTTCAAAGGCTTATGGCGGCGTCGCCGGCAGTCATGGTTAACCGTCGGTGAATGCGGTGCGGTATGATGCGGCGCTGGCGTCCGTCATCGGCTCACGCGAGCGGCTGCGCCTGCCGCAAAATCGCCTCCGCGGCGGGGGTCGTCCGGCCGCGTCCGCCG
>NZ_JBNFNU010000655.1:0-1392 GCF_057364445.1 Xanthobacter sp. BG11Y11_SDJG | reverse complement strand
CGGGCGCATCTTTCTTCGCCGGCGAGGCGCTGGGCGGGCCGGCCTTCTCCACCGCCCACGGCGCGCACCTGTCCGGGCTCAAGGCGGCGGATGCGGCGCTCGCCAGCCTGGGAGCCGCGCCATGAGGCCGCTGGCGCTGGTCGTCGCCGTGGCGGAGAACGGCGTCATCGGCCGCGACGGCGGCCTGCCGTGGCGCCTGCCGTCCGACCTCAAGCATTCCGCGCGCTCACCTGGGGCAAGCCCATCGTCATGGGGCGGCGTCACCTTCCAGTCCATCCGGCACGCCGGCTCGCCGGGGCGCACTCCGGTGGTGGTCGAGCGCCACCGTCCTCGCGCCGCCGCGGCGTGCTGACCGGCCGCGACCTCGCCGAAGCGCTGGCGCGGGCGGAGGAGGCCGCCGCGGCTATGGGCGCGGAGGAGATTGCCATCATCGGCGGCCACCGCCTGTTCGCGGAGACGCTGCCTCTGGCGCGGACCCTCCACCTCACCGAGGTGCACGGCCGACCCGCGGGCGACGTGGTCTTCCCGCCGGTGGAGAGCGCCGACTGGCGCGAGGTGGCGCGCGAAGGCCCCCTGCAGGGGCCGAAGGACGACATGGCCTTCAGCTACGTGACGCTCGAGCGCCGCCGGCAGGGGTGACAAGCCACGCCGGAGCGGCGATCAGATGATCTTCTCCGGCCAGCGGCACAGATCGGCGATCAGGCAGCGTCGGCATTCCGGCTGGCGCGCCTTGCAGATGTAGCGCCCGTGCAGGATCAGCCAGTGGTGGGCGTGGAGCTTGAAGCGGTCCGGGATGCGCGCCTCCAGGCCCTCCTCCACCGCCAGCGGCGTCGCCCCCGGCGCGAGGCCGGTGCGGTTCGCCACCCGGAAGAGATGGGTGTCCACGGCGATGGTGGGTTCGCCGAAGGCGATGTTCAGCACCACGTTGGCGGTCTTGCGCCCGACGCCCGGCAGCGCCTCCAGCGCCTCGCGCTCGCGCGGCACCTGCCCGCCATGGCGCGCGAGGATGAGCCGCGACAGCTCGGCGACGTTCTTCGCCTTGCCCTTGAACAGGCCGAGGGTGCGGATGTGCCGCGCGATCTCCTCCTGCCGAGGCCCGCCATGGCCGCCGGGGTGGAAGCGGCCGCGAACAGGCCGCGCGTCGCCTTGTTCACCCCGGCGTCGGTGGCCTGGGCGGAGAGCACCACGGCGACGAGGAGCGTGAAGGGGTCCGAATGCTCCAGCTCGCCCTTGGGCTCGGGATCGGCCGCCTCGAAGCGGGTGAAGGCCGCGACGATCTCCGCATGGCTCCACGCCGCAAGGGTGCGACCGTGCGCCGCAGCCGCCGCATTGGCCACCGCGCGGCGGCGCGGCGCGAGCTTGGGGCTCCGGCGGCACGACAAGGGGTGCGGG
>NZ_JBNFNU010000654.1:0-1397 GCF_057364445.1 Xanthobacter sp. BG11Y11_SDJG | reverse complement strand
GCTGGCCCCGAGCGGGCTGCTGGCGGCGACCCTGGAGACCCACGAGGCGACGGCGTCATCCTGCGCGACACCCTGCGCTACGCGCACGCCCGCGCGCACCTTGAGGCGGCGGCCGCGGCGGCGGGGCTGTCGATCGTGTCGCTGGACGCGGCTTCCACCCGCACCGAGAAGGGCGCCCCGGTGCCGGGTCTGGTGGCGGTTCTGGGCGGGTAAGGCGCGATCCGGCCAAGCGGCCTGTGTGCGATCGGTGGAGCGCTCGTGCAATGGACCCGAGGCGGCAGCCGATGAGCGGGCGGTGGGAGCGGCACATCCGGTCCGGCGCCGTGGCGACCGCCCCCCGGCATCCCGCCCACGCGCGCCGGAGCGAGGCGCTTTCGCGCCTTGGCGTTCCTTGACAGCCAATCGCCCGCTCCCCTATATGCGGGCCTTCGCGCGCGGCCCCAGGGCCGGCGGCGTGGCAGCGTAGCTCAGTTGGTGAGAGCGCCGGATTCATAACCCGGAGGTCGGCGGTTCAAGTCCGCCCGCTGCTACCACTCGCATCTGTCATCCCCTCCGTCTCGACCGAAAGCCCGTGCGCCGCCAGGAAGCCGCGGGTCGCCGCGCGCGCCTCGGCGGTGCGCCCGACCAGGAGATGGCCGCCGGTCTCGAACACGATGAGGCGCGCCCCGGCAATGCCCGCCGCCGCCCGCGATGCGGCGGGAAGGGTGTTGAATGGTCGTCCCGCGCGGTGATGACCAGCGTCGGCGCGGCAATGCGCTCCAGCGGCATGTCGCGGGGAACGAAGGCGCTGTCGATGCGGATGCCTTCGGCGCGCGCCGAGAGCGGCGCGATGGCGGCGATGGTGGCGGCGATGCGGGTGCGCTCCGCGTCATCCGCGGCCGCAAGCAGATGCGGCGGCACGCCCACGAACCGCACCACCAGCGCCGGGGCAAGCGCGGTCAGCGCCCACCAGAACAGGTCCCCGCCCGCCTTCACCACGGCGAAGGCCAGCCGACTGCCGCCCGTCGGGTCCACCGCCACCGGGCTTCCGGCGCGTGGAGCGCCGGCACCGCGAGGATCAGCGCCGCCACCCTGTGCGGGTGGCGCGACGGCGAGCGCGACGGCGGAGCGCGCTCCCGCCGACAGGCCGAGCACGATCGCGCGCTCGATGCCGAGATGGTCGAGCAAAGCGGCATGGGCATCGGCCTGCGCATCGGCATCCGCTGCCGCCGGCACCGGCGTGCGCAGATAGCCGAAGCGAGAGGGGGCGATCACCCGCGCGCCGGCGCCGACCAGCTGGTCGGCATGGCGAGGCCCTGGTCGAAGCCGCCGCCCGCGCCGTGGATCGACAGCAGCGCCGGCCCGTGGCCGGCATCGGCATATTCCACCGGCCCGGCGGGCAGCGCGGCGACGCGGCT
>NZ_JBNFNU010000653.1:0-1407 GCF_057364445.1 Xanthobacter sp. BG11Y11_SDJG | reverse complement strand
GGCTTCCCTGCCGCCTATGCCGCCGACCCACGCCGGCCGCAGCCCGCCATGCCGCCGCTCGCGGACATCATCGCCCGCCGTGATGGGGGCGGTGGAGCGCGGCGGCTTTGCCGGCATGCCGCTGGTGGCGGAGCCGGGGCGGGTGATCGTGGCGCGCGCCTTCTCGGTGATCGCCCGCGTGCTTCTGAAGAAGGGCCAGCGGCTCTACATCAATGACGGCATCTGGGCGTCGCTGTCGGATTCCTGGACCGGCAAGATCGTGCTGCCGGTGCGCCACATCCCGGACCCGGCGCGGCGCCGCCGCGCGGGGCGGGCGGACAGGATCGAGCCGTTCCGCATCTATGGCGCCACCTGCGACAGCGTCGACGTGCTCTCGCGCCCGTTCTTCCTGCCGGAGAGCGTGGACACCGGCGACTGGATCGAGATCGGCCACATCGGCGCCTACTCCCTGTCGCTGCGCACGCGCTTCAACGGCTTCTATCCCGACACCTTCGTGGAGGTGGACACCCCCTTCGAGGCCGGCCCGGCGCCGGAAGGCTTCGCCGAGCCGGAGCGAAGGATGGGCGTGGCGCCGGAGGGGTAGGGCGCACCCGCCTCCCTACCGCGCGCCCGGCCGCAGGATGGGCCCTCCGGTCAAGCCGCAGGGCGACGGTGGTTGGGGGAAGCGACGGCGGGAAATCCTTCACCGCCGTCATGCTCTCTCACCGCCGTCATGCTCCGGCTTGACCGGAGCATCCCTGCCACCGCCCCCTCATTCCCCCTGCTCGAACGCCTCCATGAAGGCCGCCACCTTACGGTTCACCCGCACGTCGGTGCCGCGGATCTCGCGCACCAGGGAGAGGCCCTCCAGCGAGCGGGCGCGGGAGAGCGCCACATAGGCCTGGCCGGGGGCGAAGGCGCCGTCGCCGAAGTCGATGCGCACGTCGTCCAGCGTCAGGCCCTGCGCCTTGTGCATGGTGAGCGCCCAGGCGGGCGCGAGGGGGAGCTGGGTGAAGGTGCCCACCACCTGCGTCTCCAGCCGCCCGCCCGGCTCGTCCCAGCCGTAGCGGATGCGCTCCCAGGTGAAGGCCTCGATCTCGACGATCGGCCCGGTGTCGAGCTTCACCACCGCGCTGTGGGCGCCGAGGCCGAGCACCGTGCCCACCGAGCCGTTGACCCAGCGCCGGGCCGGATCGTTGCGCAGCGCCATCACGCGGGCGCCGGGCTTCAGCACCAGTTGCTCGGGCACCGGCAGGCGGTCGCCGTCGAGGCCGAACTCGCCCTTGAGGAGGCCGCCGAAGGCGCGCCCCTCGCCCGGCAGCGCGGCGAGGCCGCGGGCATTTGTAGGCGTCGGCCCCGGGCATTGGTGGGGGTGAGGAGCACCGGCTGCGCGCCGTCCCGGTGCGGGCCGCACGCAGGCGGCGTTTC
>NZ_JBNFNU010000652.1:0-1409 GCF_057364445.1 Xanthobacter sp. BG11Y11_SDJG | reverse complement strand
TTCCTTCTCGTGGTGCTGCTCGGCGCGCCGCTGCTCGCCGGCGGGCGGGGCGGGCTTGGCATCCTGTTCGGGCCGACCGCCGGCTATTTCCTCGGCTATATCGCCGGCGCCTACGTGACCGGGCTCGTGGCGCCGCGCCTGCCGTTCGGGGCCGCCGTCTCGGCCTTCCTCGCGGCGGTGATCGGCGGCATCGGCGTGGTCTATCTGTGCGGCATCCCGGTGCTGGGCGCGGTGGCGGGCATCGGCCTCCAGAAGGCGGCGCTCGCCTCCGCCGTCTTCATCCCGGGCGACCTCCTGAAGGCGGTGGCCGCGGCGCTGCTGGCCACCACCGTCCTCAAGGGCTGGCGGGCGACCCCGGCGCCCTGAGCCGCCGCCGGCGCCGAACCGGATTGCGGTTCGCCCTGATTTGTAATAAACGAAGTTACATGAAACGCGACAGCCGCCTGTCATCCGCGCTCCACGCGATCCTGCACATGGCCGAGCACGACGGGCCGGTCACGTCGGAGTTCCTGGCCGCGTGCATGAACACCAATCCGGTGGTGGTTCGTCGCACCATGGGCCTTTTGCGCGAGGCGGGCTTCGTCGCCTCCGCCCGCGGGCATGCGGGCGGCTGGCGCATCGCCGTGCCCCTGGAAGACGTGACGCTGCTCCAGCTCCATGAAGCGCTCGGCGAGCCGGAGATCTTCGCCATCGGCCATCGCACCGAGGCGCCGCGCTGCCTGGTGGAACAGTCGGTCAATGCGGCGCTCGACGATGCTTTTGCCGAGGCCGAGGCGGTTCTGCTCGCCCGCCTCTCCCGCGTCACCCTCGCCGCGCTCGCGGCCGACTTCGCGCGCCGGCATGCCGCCTATCGACTGCAGGAGATCGGCATTGACCCATGATGTGATCGTGATCGGCGGCAGCTATGCCGGAATGGCAGCCGCGCTCCAGCTCGTGCGGGCGCGCCGCAAGGTCCTGGTGATCGATGCCGGCGTGCGGCGCAACCGCTTCGCCGCGACGTCCCACGGCTTCCTCGGCCAGGACGGGGCCGATCCCGGCCCGGATCGCCGCCGAAGCCCGGGCCCAACTCATGCGCTATCCGGACCTCGAATGGATCGAGGCGCGTGCCGAGGCGGTGGCCGGCCAAAAGGACTCGTTCGCGGTCTCCACCAGCGACGGCGCGCTCCATCTGGGGCGGCGCCTCGTGTTCGCGATCGGCGTGAGCGATGCGCTGCCCGCGATCGCGGGCCTGGAAGAGCGCTGGGGGCGAAGCGTCTTCCACTGCCCCTATTGCCACGGATACGAACTCGACCGCGGCGCCATCGGCGTGATCGCCGCCGGTCCGATGTCGGTGCATCAGGCCATGCTCGTCAGCGAGTGGGGGACGGTGACATTCTTCGCCGCCGACGGCGCCGCGCCCGACCGACGGC
>NZ_JBNFNU010000651.1:0-1409 GCF_057364445.1 Xanthobacter sp. BG11Y11_SDJG | reverse complement strand
GCTGCGGCGCGACGGCCCGGCGACGGCCTCCTCACCCTGCCCACACCCCGCGGGGGGAGAGGGTTTTGCCCTCGGGCGCACGGACGAGCCGAGCCCCTGAACAGAGGCGCGCCTTCCAAGGCGCGACGCGGCTCCCTCTCCCTGAAGGAGAGGGATGGGGTGAGGGGTTCCCCGCGCCGCAGCCCTGCCCTCTCCCACAGAGAAGGTGTTCAGCCCTTGTCGGCGTGCTGCGGCTTTCCCTTGCGCGGGGTGGAGGCCATCTTGTCGAGCTCTTTTTCGCTCATGCTCTCCACCATGGAGCGCGAGGCGCCCTTCAGCTTGGACTTGGGCATTTCGCCGCGCTTGGCGGCCAAGGCGGCGCCCGCCGCCTTCTGCTGGGCTTGGGATTTCGCGGGCATCGCCTGGTCTCCTTGGCGTGATGGCGGATCAGGCGGACGGGCCGCCCTTCAGGACCTGGAGCTCGGCCTGCTCCCAGAACTCGCGGTCGCGGCCCTGGGGCGAGCCGGCTTCGCGCCACAGCCCGTGGGCCCGGCGCTTGATGCGGTCCCGCTCGATTTCGGTGAGGCCGCTCGCGGCCTTCGGATCGGTGGCGACGTTCTCAGGTGCAGTCTTGGCGGGAGCGGTTTTGGCGGGCGCGATGGTCGCGGTTGCCTTGCCGGCGCTTGCGGCGGACGTGGTCATGGCAGCCTCCGTTGGTCATAGGTCGCCCCTGCCCCGGCTCGGTAACGCCCGGGGCGAAGGCGGGTTCCACGCGCGCCGGCTGCGGCCCGGCATGGCGCGCGCCGCTGGTCAGCGCGGCAGGAGGCCGGAGGCGATGAGGTCGCAATAGAAGTCGGCGATCTCCTCGGCGCCCAGGGCGCCGCCGGGGCGATACCAGCGCGCCATCCAGGACAGGAGCGAGAGCACGGCGCGGCCGGTCATGGCCACGTCCATGGCGCGGAACGAGCCATCCGCCACGCCGTCGGCGATGATGGCGCGCAGCAGGCCCTCATGGGCATCGCGCAGGCGCAGCGCGTCGTCCTTGAGGGCGGCGCTCGCCATGCCGGAATAGCCCACCAGCATGGTGACGAAGCTGTCGTAGTTCTCCGCGAGGTAGCGCGCATGGCCGATCATGAAGAGGCGCAGCCGCTCGCGCGGGCTTGCGCCCTGCGCCACCGCCTCGGCGCCGGCGCGGTTCAGCCCCTCCAGCGTGCGGATATGATGGCGTCGTAGATCTCCTGCTTGGTGGAGAAATAATTGTAGATCGCGCCCTTGGAATAATTGAGCGTCGCGGCGACCTCGGCCAGCGAGGAAGCGCCATAGCCCTTCTGCGCGAACAGCCTTCGCCGCCTGTCGCAGGATCTCCTCGCGCGGGTCGCTGACCAGAGGCGGCCGGCCGAGGCGCTTCTCCTCGCCCTCCGCGCCAGGCG
>NZ_JBNFNU010000650.1:0-1410 GCF_057364445.1 Xanthobacter sp. BG11Y11_SDJG | reverse complement strand
GCGGGCCTGGCCGGCGAGCCGCGCCGAGCTCGCCATCGTCCGGGCCGGCGACCTCGATGCCGCCGAGGATGCGGGCGACGCGGTCGAAGGGGCGGGTGATCAGGAAGGAGAAGGCCCATGCGGCGAGCGCCGCCGCCAGCGCCGCGATCAGCGCCAGCGGAGCCGCCCGCAGGATCAGATCGACGGCGAGCCGGTCCATGCGGTTGAGGTGCGATTCGTCCGAGACCGTGACGGCGATGCCGCCGGCGACGCCGAGGTCGTTCTCGAAGTGGCTGCCGAACACGGTCTCGCCGCGCTCCGTGGTCTGCCAGGTTCCGGCGGCCGAGAGCCGGCGCACCCATTCGGCGGGCACGCTCTCGCCGGTGATGCTGACGTCGGTGGAATAGACCGCGCGGCCGGAGGGGTTGAACACCTCGATGGCGAGGATGGAGGGGTCGCCCGCCTTCTCGCGCTCAATGCGGTTCTGAAGGGTGGCGATCTGGTCGAGCGCGAGGCCGATGGACAGGCTCGCTTCCGCATTCTGCTTGATGGCCGCCAGAAGATTGGCGACGCGGGCGCGCTCGATGTCCTGGCTCACGCGCTCGCTCGCCCCGAAGGCGATGACGGCCGTGGCGACAATGGCAGTCACCACCGAGGCCGCCAGCAGCAGCGCGAGTCGGCTAACGAAAGTCATGGGCTAAGCTTCGACAATGGGTCGGGGCCGGACGTTACCCGCGCCGTTCCATTCAAACCAGACCAAATTGCCGTTTCGGGCAAAAATCATCCTTTTCCTTCAGCGCGCTTTTCACGGCACGGATTGCCTGACATTGTGGCCGCACTTCCCGCTCCAACGGTCGACACCATGACGCGGACCACATTGTGGCTCATCGCCTTGTTCGCCCTGATCGCCGCCGCGTGCGTCGCCTTCGGTGCCTATTTCTCCTACGTCACCCTGCTCAACGCCCACCGCAACGCCATCGAGGCGCGGTTCGCCATCACCGCCGAGCGCCTCGCCGGCACGGCGGAGCGGGCGAACTCGCTCGGCATCGCGCTGCCCGCGCAGACCACCTTCGCCGGGCTGCTGCGGCGCGAGGCGGAGCTGGAGCCGGCGATCGCCGCCATCGATGTGGTGGACGAGCGCGGCGTTGTGCTGTTCAGCAGCGATCCGGGGCGGGTCGGGCGCGCCGAGCCGCGCAGCCGCAACGCGGTGTCGAAGCGAATCACGAGCGATATCGGCACCACGGTCGGTCTGGTGGAACTGCGCTATGATCCGGCCGCGCTCGCCGCCGGCGCCGCCGCGCTTGCCGACGACCTCACGGTGATCGCCATCCCCACGCTGGCGGTGGCGTGCCTCGCCACCATCCTCGTCGGCCTGCTTCTGGCCATGGGGCTGCGTCGCTCGGCGCAGCGCGCGGCCGAGCCCGCCTCCTG
>NZ_JBNFNU010000649.1:0-1411 GCF_057364445.1 Xanthobacter sp. BG11Y11_SDJG | reverse complement strand
CGACGGCCGGCGCCAGGGCCACGGGGGCAACGGGCGGGGGCCTGGGTGATGTTCACGGCGCCGGGCTGCGGGCGACGCGGATGCGCAGCTGATCGTGCTGCACCTCGATCTCCGTGAGGTCGGTCTCGGAGAGAAGCTCGGCAAGCTCCTTGATGAGGGCGGTGTCGATGGAGGTCTTCGAGGGTTTCATCATGGTCCTGCTCTGGCCGGCCGCATCGGGCCGCACAAGGGCTGTTGGCGTTGGGCACCCGTCACGGGGCGGCGGGCAGTCGGGCGAGCGCGGCGATGGCGAGCGCGTAGCTCTGCGGGCCGAAGCCGCAGATCACGCCCCGCGCCACCGGCGACAGAAACGAGTGGTGGCGGAAGTCCTCGCGGGCGAACACGTTGGACAAATGCACCTCGATCGTGGGCACGCACACCGCCGACACCGCGTCCCGCAGCGCAACGGAGGTATGCGTATACGCTGCGGCATTCAGGACGATGCCGCGCGCGCCTCTGGCAGCCTGGATCAGGTCCACGAGACCGCCTTCGCAATTGGTCTGGCGGAAGACGATGTCGAAGCCGTGGCGGCGGCCCTCCTCCAGGCACAGGGCCTCCACGTCGGCAAGCGTTGCCGCGCCATAAATGCCCGGCTCCCGCGTGCCGAGGAGGTTCAGATTGGGCCCGTTGAGGACGTGGATTGTGCTGGACATCCGCGCAAGGTTCTGGCGCCGGCTCCCATTGGCCGGCTGGCGCGTTATAGGGGTGCACGCGCCCCGTGGAAAGAGCGTCCGTTCCCGGCGCTACCGGCGCGGTGTGGAGGACGCGCGGCCCGGCGCCTCACTGGGCCAGGAAGCCGCCGTCCACCGGCAGGGTGTGTCCGGTGATCATGCCGGCCATGCCGCTGGCCAGGAACAGGGTTGCGGCCGCCACGTCCTGCGGCTCGGCGAGCCGGCCCATGGGCATCAGCCCTTCGAGCTTCGACCGCGTGGCGTCGTCGGCCAGCAAGGCGGCGATGAAGGGCGTGCGCACCCAGGTGGGCGCCACCGCATTCACCCGGATGCCCGCAGGCGCCAGTTCCACCGCGAGCGCGCGGGTGAAGTTGACCAGCGCCCCCTTGCTCGCCTGGTAGGCCGGATTGGGATAGGGACCGCCGCCGGACAGACCCATGATGGAGGCGATGTTGACGATCGCCCCGCCGCCTTGCGCCCGCATGTGCGGCACCGCCGCGCGGGCGCACAGGAAGGCGCCGGTGACGTTCACCGCGAACACCTTGTCCCATTCCTGCAGACTGAGGTCCTCCACGCCCTTGCGGATCGAGAGGCCGGCATTGTTGACGAGCACGTCCGGCGCCCGCCCCTCGGCGGCGAGGCCGGCAAAGGCGGCGCCGACCGCCGCCTCGTCGGTCACGTCGAGGGCGAGCCGGCGTGGC
>NZ_JBNFNU010000648.1:0-1428 GCF_057364445.1 Xanthobacter sp. BG11Y11_SDJG | reverse complement strand
CTCCGCCCCGCGCCGCCGCCGCCCGCTGCGAGGCGGTCTGGTGGGGATAGTTCAACGGTAGAACAGCGGACTCTGACTCCGTTAATCTAGGTTCGAATCCTAGTCCCCCAGCCAATCCCGTTCCTGGCCTTTTCCTCCGCCGCCGGATCGCGGCGTGCCGCCGGCAGGGCGCTAGAACAGCATCAAGGCGCCGCGCGATGCGGCCATCGCGCCGACGAGGCCGAGGGCGATCAGCGCCACGCGCCGATGTCCGCCCGGCAAGCGGCGGAACAGCCAGCCGCCGGCGAGCGTGCCGAGCACCAGCGCCGGCAGGAGCAGGGCGGCGAGCGCCACGTCCCGGCCGGTGATCTGGCCGGCGAGGGCGCCGAGCAGCAGCGGCGCCGCGCAGAACAGCGAGAACACCAGCGTCATGGAGGCACGCGCGGCCGCCGGCGTGAACCAGCCGCGCAGGTAGAAGGCGGTGAGCGGCGGTCCGCCCATGGCCACGAGGCCCTGCAGGAACCCCGAGGACGCCCCCGTGGCGAGCGTGACCGCGAGGCCGGGGCGCGGCGTGCGCACCGGCGGTGCCAACGCCAGCCCCACGGCGGCCGCCACGGTCACGAGGCCCACCAGGAGCCGCACCATGTCCTGCGGCGCGAGAGCAGCAGCACCGCGCCGAGCGCGACGAACGGCAGCCCGGCCACGGCGATGGCGGCGCTGCTGTGCCGGTCCACGGTCGCAAGATCGCTGCGCAGCGTCACCGCGCCGGACGCCAGCTGGAGCGAGAGGACCACCGGCACGGCGCGCACCGGGTCCATGAACAAGGACGCGAAGGGCATGGCGAACAGGCCGAAGCCGAAGCCGGTGAAACCGCGCAGCACGGCCGCTGCAGCCACGACGGCCGACAAGGCGAGCGCCATGGTCGCGAACTGGGGATCGGCAGTCATCGCGGCAGCGCGTCAGCCGGCCGGTTCCAGCACGCGGGCGGGAAAATAGCCCAGCAGCCCGGTGCCCCCATCGCAATTGACATACTCGAAGTCGGGCGCGTCATGGTCGAGCACATAGATTTCGTTGTAGGTCCGCAGTTCCAGCGCCTCCTGGTACTTCCGGCGTTCGGCGAGGGCGCGGTGATAGATGGCGAGATGGGTCGGGTGGTGCATCGCCCAGGCCTCCAGATGCCCGAGCGAGAGGAAATGGCCGAGCGAATAGGCCTCTTCCAGCGGCGCTCCTGCCGCGTCGGTCAGCCTCACCTGCCGCAGCGCGGGGCAGCCGGCCTCGCACGGATTGCGCCGCAGATAGTCCATGCCGGCATCGAGCTTCGGCCGGACATTGCGCTCGTAGCTGTCGCGCTGCTCCGGCCCGCAGGCGGCCCAGGAGACGCCCGAGCGGATCACCGCGAGCCCGGCGGGCGGGCGGACCGCGAGCCGCGCGCCCCGCGTTTGCGGCATC
>NZ_JBNFNU010000647.1:0-1432 GCF_057364445.1 Xanthobacter sp. BG11Y11_SDJG | reverse complement strand
GAAGGGGCGCGCCGGCGGCGCGCGTCTGCACGGAGCGAAGCGAAGGAAGACCGGGGAGGCCCCCGGCGGGGCTTGCGGGGGAGGGATGGGGCAGCGCCCCGTCCTCCCCCTGGGCCGCGTCCGCGGCCGGACGATGCTGCATCAGGGATGGAAGCGGCCTGCCGCCGGGACCGCCCTGCGGGCCCGGTTCACGACAGCCCGGCCGCCCTGCGGGCGGGATGCCAGTACTGATTGATTGTTATGCTAGACTTGCTCCGCGGCGCCGAAATTGATTCCAAGCTTCTGACGGGGGATGCATGACAAGCGAGAATAAGGGAGACGGAAGCAGCTCTCCGATAGACATCAGCATTGGAAAAGAAATTGACCGTAGTCTTGGGGATATTATCTCGGCTCTCCTGAAACCCGCTGCGACAGAAGTTGGCTCTCTCCTGGGGGATTCCATTGGCCTGCTAACGGACCGTATTCGTCGAAAGCGCCAACTGAATGCCGAACTCGGCCTCTCGGAAGTCAGGACAAAGCTCGAAACTGCTCACATTGAGATGGACAAAATTAATCCTCCGAAAGAGGAAGAAATTCATCTACTGGTAAATGGATTATCTCTGACCGAGGACGAGTCAGTGAGACATCTGTGGGCGGGCTTGTTCGCCAAAATTCTTGAACCGGGCTCGAGCGTGTCGGCCGAACGCTCCTTTCTGAGCGTCTTGGACACCTTGTCCCCGATGGATGCAAAGATTATTGATTTCCTGGCTTCCATTATCCGCGCTGATTCCGAGATAAGGCGGAAGTCACAGGAATTTCGTCCACGCAATTTCCAGTCGATCACCAAGGATGAATCTGTGCAATTAGATGCAATAAAAGCTGAAATAACCTCTCTACGGAAGAGTCTTATGCAGTCGATACAGGAGAGAGCCTCATTATTTGGAATTGACAATCTTTCTGGTCAAGACTGGTCAGATAATTTGCTCAGACAAGGGCTCATCGAGCGCATACCGGATGGGCCTCTGCGCGCTGAATCTACAGCCCAGTTTCGTTCTTTCAACCAACGAGAAATGCAGGCCATCGTCGATGGCTTGAACCGCCAAGTTGAGACCCTCAAGGCGACCATATCCCGCGCGTCCTCCAAGCCAAAGCGCATCTTGGGACGGCGCAACCTGGGTCACCAGCTGGAACTTGAGGTCCAGTTGACCAACTTCGGCCGGCGTTTCGCAGCGGCCTGCGGGCTGCTAGATCCGGCCCCCAAATAGACCCATGAGCGCTGAGCGCCTCCCTCTCCGATTGTGCTGACCGTCGGCCGCCTTGCTTTAGGGCCGATGACGTGCTCCCCTGAGTTCCTGCCACGGATAAGTTGGGTCCTTCGATCAGGAGAAGGACCATGCGGCGCAGCCGTTTCAGCGAGGAGCAGATCATCTCGGTGCTGAAGGAGCACGAGGCG
>NZ_JBNFNU010000646.1:0-1444 GCF_057364445.1 Xanthobacter sp. BG11Y11_SDJG | reverse complement strand
CCGCCTCGGCGCCCGGCGAGCCGCCCGGCTCGCGCGTCTCCACCACCTCGTGGCCCTGCGCCCGCAGGCGTGCGGCAAGGCGCGCCGCCTGGGTGGACTTGCCGGTCCCCTCCCCGCCCTCGAAGGTGATGAAGCGGCCGCGGCGCATCAGTGCAGCTTCGCCAGCACCCGGCCCACCACGTCGCGGATGCCGTCGCCCGCGAGGGTGAGCGCGCCATCGAAGGCGCGGCGCGCGAGCGATCCAACGGGCACGTCGGCGGTGGTGTAGAGCGGCACCTCCAGCACCTTGACCTGGCCGCGGGAGATGGTGAGCGTGCCGACCGGGGTGTCCTTCGCCACCGGCGCCACCAGCGGCCCGAGATAGGTCACGCGCGCCACCACGCGCTCGGTGGAGACGCGCGAGGCGAGCACGAACACCGGGCCGCGGGCGGCGAGCCCGACCGAGCTCTCCGCGCCGCCGAACACCTTGGCGCGCGCCACCTCCTTGCCGGCCGAGAACAGCGCGCGCTGCTGGAACGACTGGAAGCCCCACTCCAGGAGGCGCTTGCCCTCGTCGAGCCGCTCCTTCTCGGTCTTGGCGCCCAGGATCACGGCGATGAGCCGCTGCCGGTGGGCGCCGCCGATCGCCGAGACGAGCGCATTGTTGCCGACGTCCTTGAGCCAGCCCACCTGGAGCCCGTCGGCGCCGATGCCCGCCTCCAGGAACGGATTGCGGTTGCGCTGGCGGATCTTGTTCCAGTCGATGCCGGCCGGGCGAACACCGGGTAATAGTCCGGATAGGTGCGGATCACGTGGCGCGCGAGCGTCGCGAGGTCGCGCGCGGTGCTCACCTGCGCCGGATCGGCGAAGCCGGTGGCGTTGCGGAACACGCTGTTGCGCATGCCGATCGCCTGCGCGGTCTCGTTCATGAGCCGCACGAACACGCTTTCCGAGCCGCCGACGCCCTCCGCGAGGGTCAGCGCCGCGTCGTTGCCGCCGATGGCGAAGGCGCCGGTGAGCAGGTTGTCCACCGACACCGGCTTGTTCACCTCGGCGAACATGGCGGCGCCGCCCGAGGTCCGCCGCCGCGGCGCCAGGCATCGGGACTGACGAAGAATTCCGTATCGGGCGTGATCTTGCCGGACTTCAGGCGATCGAACACCACGGCGGCGGTCATCACCTTGGCGAGGCTCGCCGGCTGGATCGGCCGGTCGGCGTCCTTCTCGTAGAGGATGGTTCCGGTCTCGGCATCCACCAGGATCGCCGCGGGTGCGCTGGACTGGAATCCGCCTTCCGCCGCTGCGGCCGGCCCGGTCGCGAGCGCCGCCGCACCCACGAACGCGCAGACATGGACGGTGGCGCCGACCCGCGCGACGGCCCGCCCCCAGCAAGAGCGCGGCGCCTCCGCAAGACGGGGAAGGAAAGCGTCAGCGCCCATCCGCAGGCACGCCCGGCATAGCCGAGC
>NZ_JBNFNU010000645.1:0-1446 GCF_057364445.1 Xanthobacter sp. BG11Y11_SDJG | reverse complement strand
AAGCAGGCGCGCGCGCGCCAGAAGGCCGGGCCGCGCCGCCGCCACGCTCAGGCGACCTTGCGGCGCGCGAGGAACTCGCCCATGCGGCCGATGGCGGCGACGATGTTCTCCCGCGAGGTGGCGTAGGACAGGCGCAGATAGCCCTCCCCGTGCACGCCGAAGTCCGGCCCGCCGATCACCGCCACGCCCGCATCCTCCAGCAGCGCCGAGGCGAGCTGCTTGGCCGAGCCCCAGCCGGTGCGCGACACATTGGGGAAGGCATAGAAGGCGCCCTTGGGCGTCGCGCACGACACGCCAGGCAGGTCATTGAGCCCGGCGACGACGATGCGGCGGCGGGCGTCGAACTCGGCCAGCATGTTCGTCACCGCGTCCTGCGGCCCCTCCAGAGCGGCGATGCCGGCATACTGGGTGGCGGCGTTGACGCAGCTCCAGGCATTGACCGCAAGCTTCCTCACCTTGTCGTAGAGGTCCTTGGGCCACACCGAATAGCCGAGCCGCCAGCCGGTCATGGCATAGGTCTTGGACCAGCCGTTGAGCAGGATCAGCCGGTCGCGGATCTCGGGATAGGCGAGCAGGGTCCGGTGCTGCTCGCCGTCGAACAGGAACTGGTCGTAGATCTCGTCCGACATCACCGCCACGTGCGGGTGGGCGGCAAGGCCCGCCACCAGCTTGTCGATCTCGGCCTTGGGCGTGACGCCGCCGGTGGGATTGGCCGGCGAGTTGAGGATCAGCAGGCGCGTCCGCGGCGTGATGAGGGCCAGCGTCTCCTCGGCCGAGAAGGCGAAGCCGTTCTCCTCGCGGATCGGCACCGGAATGGGGGTGGCGCCCATGTGCTCGATCATGGAGCGGTAGATGGGAAAGCCGGGATCGGGATAGAGGATCTCCGCCCCCGGCTCGCCGAACAGGCGGATGGCGGCATACATGGTCACCTTGCCACCCGGCACGATCATCACGAGGTCCGGGCTCACCTCGACGCCGTAGCGCTTGTGCAGGTCGCGCGACACCGCCTCGCGCAGCGGCAGGATGCCGACCGACGGCGTATAGCCGTGCTGGCCGTCCTGCAGCGCCTTCACCGCCGCCGCGACGATGTGATCGGGGGTGCGGAAGTCGGGCTGGCCGATGCCGAGATTGAGGATGTCCCGCCCCTCGGCGGCGAGGGCGGTGGCCCGCGCCAGCACGGCGAAGGCGTTCTCCTCGCCGATGCGGTCGAAGGCGGGATTGGTGGCGAGCATGGCGTCTTCTCCCTCGCGGCGGCGCGTTCGGCGCCTGCCCCTGCAAGCGGCCCGCTCCTGGCCGGGGCCGCGCCTGTTTCGATAGCATCAACACCGCGATCGCGCATCCGGGCGCATCGGCTAGAGCGTGGACGGCGCGCCGCCGGGCCTTGCGGCGGCGGCCCCGGCATCGCACCTTCCGGCCAGGCCGCCTTGTCCGCCCCCCCTTCCCGAC
>NZ_JBNFNU010000644.1:0-1451 GCF_057364445.1 Xanthobacter sp. BG11Y11_SDJG | reverse complement strand
CCGGGGCGGGGCGGCCGAGGTCGCCGCCTATGCCGCCAGCATCGCCGCCAACGCGCCGATGACGCTCGCCCTCGCCAAGGCCTGCAAGCTCGCCCTCACCCCCGCCGTCGATGCCGAAGAGGAAAAGCGGCTCCAGGACATGGTGCGCGCCTGCTATGCCAGCGCGGACTACAAGGAAGGCCGCCGCGCCTTCCTGGAAAAGCGCGCGCCGGTGTTCTCCGGGCGCTGACGGCGCGCGCCTCAAGACCATGAAGGGCAGGAAGACATGGACAATTGCTACGCCATCGAGGACCTGGTCCCGGTCGTCCATCCGACCGCGTTCGTGCATCCGACCGCGGTGCTGATCGGCGACGTGGAGATCGGGCCGGGCTGCTATGTGGGCCCGTGCGCCTCGCTGCGCGGCGACTTCGCGCGGGTCATCATGCGCGAGGGCTCGAACATCCAAGACGGCTGCATCATGCACGGCTTTCCCGGCGGCGACGCCATCATCGACGTGGACGGCCATGTGGGCCACGGCGCGGTGATCCACGGCGCCCATGTGGGCCGCAACGTGCTGATCGGCATCCAGGCGGTGCTGATGGACAATGCGGTCATCGGCGAGGACGCGGTGATCGGCGCCATGACCTATGTGCCCGAGGGCATGGTGGTGCCGCCGAAGAGCCTCGTCTCGGCGTGCCCGCGCGCATCGTGCGCACGCTCGCCGACAAGGACCTCGGCTGGAAGCGCGGCGGCACGCTCGAATACCAGGAGCTGACCCGGCGCTGCCTTGCGACCCTGCGCCCGGTGAAGCCACTGACGGCCCCCCAGGAGCACCGCCCGCGCTATGAGGGCCGCATCAGCAAGACGCTGAGCGCCGTGCGCGGCACGGCGGCGGGGGGCGCCTAGCGTCGCGGACCTGTCGCCGGGCGCTTCGCCGGACGCCGGATCGGCCGGTGCGGCGAGACGGCGATTGTCGCGCCGGCATGCGCCCCGCAAAGCAGGCCCAGCCGGCCGCATCGGCGCGGCCAATGTCGCGCTGCGGACGCGGGCGGCATCTCACAGCTGCCAGGGCGGTATCCGCCGGCTCCAACCGGAGAAAACGCCGGATTTCGGCGGAGAGAGCGGCGATCGGCGCCTGCAATTCACGATTTATCCACAAAAAACCCAGAGGCTTCAGGCAGATCGATCCAAGGCCGGGAAAGCGCCGCCGTGAAGCCACTTCTCATCGTCACCGGATTCGTGGCTGCCGCCACCTTGGGCGCCGGCGTGGCCGTCACCCCGTTCCTGATCGCCAAGGACGACGGCCCGGCGACCACCCAGTCCATCTCCCAGCCGGCAAGCCAAGCCGCCTCCGGCCCGGTCGCCAAAGACAAGGCCGGCCAGGACAAGGCTGGCCAGGACAAGGCCGCCGCGGACAAGGCCGCCCAAGCGCAGAAGGCGCGGCCGCCGCCCAGCCGGCGCCCGCGCCCGCC
>NZ_JBNFNU010000643.1:0-1453 GCF_057364445.1 Xanthobacter sp. BG11Y11_SDJG | reverse complement strand
GCCGATCGGGCGGCGACGGCGCGCCCTTCAATCTCGGCGAGGCGACGGCGACCCCGTGCGGCGGTGCGGCTCGAGACCGGCGCAACCGGGTTCGGCTACCGGCTCGGCCGGGCGCCGGACGAGACCCGCGCCGCGGCCATTCTCGACGCGCTGTGGCTCGACGCCGCGCAACGCGACGGGGTCGAGGCGGCGCTGGCTCCGGTGGCCGAGCGCCTGCGCGGCGAAGCGGCGGCAAGCCGCGCCCGCACCGACGCCACCCGGGTGGACTTCCTCACGCTCATGCGGGGGGAGGATTGATGGCGGCGCCCGCTCTCGCGCCCGGCTTCGCCGATCCGGTGCACCAGTCCCAGCGTGCCTTCCGCGCCCTCATGGCGCCATGGCCGAACCGGGGCGCATCTTCGCGCTTCCCGCGCCGCTCGCGCCGCCGGCGCCGCTCACCCCCGAACTGGCGGCACTGGCGCTGACGCTCGCCGACTTCGAGACGCCGCTGTTCCTCGATGCGCCTTTGGCGGCGGGCGAAGCGGTGCGCGGCTTCCTCGCCTTCCACACCGGCGCGCCGATCGTCGCCGATCCGTCCGCCGCCTGCTTCGCGCTGCTGCGGGACGGCGCGGCGCTGCCCGACCTCTCCGCTTTTGCCCAGGGCGAGCCGGACTATCCGGATCGCGCGGCGACGCTGATCGTCGCCGTGGACCAGATGGGCGACGGCCCGCTGCGGCTGGAAGGCCCCGGCATTTCCGGCCGCCGGACCTTCGGCGCGGCGCCGCTGCCGGCCGACTTTTCCAGGCGCCTCGCGGCCAATGGGCGCGGCTTTCCGCTCGGCGTCGACATCGTGCTGACCGCGCCCAGCCGCATCGCGGCGCTGCCGCGTTCGGTGCGGCTGGCGGAGGGCGGCTGATGTATGTGGCGGCCAAAGGCGGGGAGACGGCGATCCGCGCCGCCCACAAGCTGCTCGACGAGCGGCGCCGCGGCGACCCCGCGGTCCCGGAGATCGGCCTCGACCAGATCGCCGGGCAGTTCGCCCTCGCGGTGGACCGGGTGATGGCGGAAGGTTCGCTCTACGACCGGGAACTGGCGGCGCTGGCCCTGAAGCAGGCGCGGGGCGACATGATCGAGGCGGTGTTCCTCGCCCGCGCGTTCCGCGCGACCCTGCCGCGCTTCGGCGCCAGCGTGCCCGTGGACACCGGGACCATGGCGGTGGAGCGGCGCGTCTCCGCCACCTTCAAGGACGTGCCGGGCGGCCAGGTGCTCGGCCCCACCTTCGACTATACCCACCGCCTGCTGGACGGGCGGCTCGCCGTGGACGCCGGCGCGGCGCCCTCCCCTCCCCCGCAGGGGCGCGCCCTCCACCCCGCCCTCGCCGGCCGAGGACGGGCCTTTCCCCAGTCGCGGAGGCGATGCCCCGGGTCACCGCATCTCATCGCCGCCGACGGCCTGATCGAGCCGTCGCCCGCCG
>NZ_JBNFNU010000642.1:0-1454 GCF_057364445.1 Xanthobacter sp. BG11Y11_SDJG | reverse complement strand
GGCCGAACCCCTGGCCGGCCGAGGTGCTCGCGTCGGCGCGGCGCGGGGGTCGGCATCGCCGCCGCGCTGATCCTGTTCGACATGCCGGACCGGGGCACGCAGATGGCCGCGAGTGCGATCGGCGCGGTCGGTGCCATCGCGTTCATCCTCGCGGTGGCGGCGCGCACCGGCTTCGGGCCGGAGCGCATGCTGCTGGCAGGCGTGGCGCTCGGCGCCACGTGCTTGCCATTCTCGCCGCTGTGTTCGCCGCCGGGGGGTGGAACACCTTCCTTCTGCTCACCTGGATGGCGGGCTCGACCGACCGCGTGGATCCGCCCGAGGCGGTCCTGCTGGCGCTCGCGACCCTCCTTTTGCTGGCGCCGCTGCCCCTGCTGGGGCGGTGGATCGCCATCCTGCCGCTCGGCGCGCCGGTCTGCGGCGGCCTGGGACTGCCGGTGGCGGCGGTGCGTCTCGCCTTGGCACTGCTTGCCGCTGTCATGACGGCGGTCGCAGCCTTCTTCGTCGGGCCGCTCAGCCTGGCGGGCCTTCTGGCGCCCCATCTGGCGCGGCTGCTCGGCTTTGCCGGCGGCCGGCTGTTTCCGGCCGCGTCCGCGCTGATGGGCGCCATGCTGCTGATGCTCGCCGATTTCCTCGGCCGCACCGTGGCCTATCCGTATCAGGTGCCGGTCGGCTTCTTCGCCGCTCTGGTGGGCGGGCCCTACCTGATCTGGCTGCTCCAGCGCAGAGGCGGGCATGGCTGAGCCGCTGCATGCCGAGGCGCGCATCCCGCTCGCCGATCCCACCGCCGCCGTCGCCGCCTTCGCCGCGCGCTTCGCCGACCAGGCAGAGGTGGCCCGCACCGCGGACGGTGCGACGGTGGAGAGCCCGAGGCTCGGGCGCCTCGCCCCTCTCGGCGGCACCGGGCCTGCTGGTGATCTCCTGCGCCTGCCCCACCGCGAGCGCGCTGAGCTTCGCCAAGATGGCCGCCGCCGACGCGCTCCAGCAGCTCGCGGGCGGCGCGGAACCCGACTTCGCCTGGACCGGCGCCGGAGCCGGTGGCGGGCCGCTGCCGTTCTTCCGCGAACTCACGGTGCGCGCGCCTTCGATGTCACGCCCGGCGTGCGCCGCATCGTGCTGGCCGGGGATGCGGCGCATTACGAGGGGGCCTCGATCCATGTGAGGGTCCTGATCCCGCCGCCCGATCGCGCGCCGGTGTGGCCGCACGCGGACGCCATGGGGCGGATGATCTGGCCGCAGGGCGCCGATGCTTTGGTGCCGCGGGTCTACACCGTGCGCCAGGTGGATCGGGCGCGGGGCGAGATCGCCATCGACGTGGTTCTCCACGGTGCGCCGGACGCCTCGGCTGGTCCCGGCGCGGATTTGGGGCCCGGTACCGCCCAGGCCGCGCCGCGCGTCGGCCTCGCTCGGTCCGGGCGCGCCGCACCGGTTCGACGCCGGGCGCCTTCAATCTCCTG
>NZ_JBNFNU010000641.1:0-1455 GCF_057364445.1 Xanthobacter sp. BG11Y11_SDJG | reverse complement strand
TGGGCCGCGGGCTCGCGCAGCTCCATCTCGCCGGCCGCGACTCCCATGCGGCGGACGAACGCGCTGTCCGTCTCCGGCTGGCGCCCGCTCTATCGCGGCGCCCGCGGCCGGGCGGACGGAGGTGGCGCCCGGCCTTGGGGTCACCATCGAGGAGGAATTGTCCGACCTCGAGCGCGACTGGCCGGCCGGCCTGCCGGCCGGGGTGATCCATGCGGACCTGTTCCCGGACAATGCCTTCTTCCTCGACGACGCGCTCTCCGGCATCATCGACTTCTATTTCGCCTGCACCGACTTCCTCGCCTATGACGTGGCGGTGTGCCTGAATTCCTGGTGCTTCGAGGCCGATGCCTCCTACAACGTCACCAAGGGGCGCGCTTTGCTGGCGGGCTATGAGAGCCTGCGCCCTCTTGGCGCCGACGAGGCGTCCGCTTTGCCGCGCCTCGCCCGCGGGGCGGCGCTGCGCTTCCTGCTCACCCGCCTCGTGGACTGGCTGAACGTGCCCGAAGGCGCGCTCGTGCGGCCCAAGGACCCGGTGGAATATCTGCGCAAGCTGCGCTTCCACCGCGCCGTGGACAGCGCCCGCGACTACGGCCTCGCCCCGTGAGCGCCGCAGAACGATGAAGAAGGAAGTGGAAGTCTTCACCGACGGCGCCTGCTCGGGCAATCCCGGCCCCGGCGGCTGGGGCGCGCTTTTGCGCTTCGGCGCCCACGAGAAGGCGCTGTCGGGCGGCGAGGCGCTGACCACCAACAACCGCATGGAGCTGATGGGCGCCATCTCGGCCCTGGAGGCGCTGAAGGAGCCCTGCACGGTCGACCTCCACACCGACAGCGAATACCTGAAGAACGGCGTCACCAAGTGGCTGGCCGGCTGGAAGCGCAACGGCTGGCGCACCGCCGACAAGAAGCCGGTGAAGAACCAGGACCTGTGGGAGCGGCTCGACGGCGCGCTCAAGCGCCACGAGATCCGCTGGCACTGGGTGAAGGGCCATGCCGGCCATCCGGAGAACGAGCGCGCCGACGAGCTGGCGCGCGAAGGCATGGCGCCGTTCAAGCTGCGCCGGGCCATCGCGCCGGAACGGAACTGAGCCTTCAGAACAGCAGGGAGCGGTGCACCTGCATCCCCGCCCACGCGCCATCGGCCACGGCGAGGGACACCGAGTGGGGCGCGCGGGCGACGTCGCCGCAGGCGAAGGCGCCGGCAATGGTGGTCTCCTTGGCCGGATCGGTCCTGATCTGGCAGCCCAGCGGCGTCTCCTCCAGCGCGCATCCGAGCGTGGCGGCGATGGACGAGGCCGGCGCGTTGCGCGAGGCGGTGAACAGACCGGCAAAGGACCGCGTCCGTCCGTCCGCCAGGCGCACGTCCGCATGCCCCTCGATGCCGGCGATCGGCACGGTCTCGATCGCGATGCCGCGGGCCGCGAAGCCCGCGCGGGCGCCGTCGTCGGGCGCGGCGCC
>NZ_JBNFNU010000640.1:0-1457 GCF_057364445.1 Xanthobacter sp. BG11Y11_SDJG | reverse complement strand
GAGGCGCGCGCAGCGAGCGGCCGGCGCAAACGGCGCCGGATCGGTGAAGGGCGTCGCCCCGGTCATCATCTCCGCCAGCAGACGGCCGGTGACGGGACCCAGTGTCAGCCCCCAATGGCCGTGGCCGAAGGCGAGATCGCAGCCCGCCGATGCCGGCGCCGGCCGATCACGGCTTGGAATCGGGGAAGGCCGGGCGGCGGCCCAGCCACGGCTCGGCCTCGCGCACCGCACCGAGCGGCAGCAGCTCGCGCGCATGGGGCACATCGCGATAGACCTGCACCGGGCTCGACGGCGCTTCGAGCCCGGCGAACTCGACGCCCGTGGTCAGGCGGATGCCGTAGCGGGTGTTCTGGAGGGCGTAGCCATAGGCCACGTCCACCAGCGCCCGGCCGAGCGTCATGCCGCCCTCCGGCGCGAGGTGCACGTGATAGCCGCGCTTGGGCGCCAGCGGCAGCGGCAAACCGAGCGGGCGCAGCACGTCGAGCGACCAGGGGCCGAGGCAGAGCACGGCCTCCTCCGCGTCCACCGGGCCGGAGGCGGTCTCCACCCGCCAGCCGCCGGTCTGGCGGCGCAGGGTGCGGGCATCGCCGGTCAGCACCAGGCCGCCGCGCTGTTCCAAAAGGCTCGCATAGGCCTTCACCAGGCCGCCGGGATCGGCGCAGTTGTCGCAATCGTGCCAGTGGATGGCGGCCTCGAACACCGGCCGCAGCGCCGGCTCCAGCGCGCAGGCCGCCTGCGTGTCCAGCACCGAATAGGCGACCTTGAGATCGTCGGCGATCGCCCGCTCGGCCGCGGTCTTCGCGAATTGCCGCGCGGTGCGGTAGAGCTTCACCCACCCGGTGGGCGACAGCAGCCCCATGGCGCCGGCGGGGCCGGCCAGCGCATGGTGCTCGGCCCGCGCCACGTCGAGCAGCGGGCGCAGATCGCGCGCCGTCGCCGCGAGGCCCTTGGCGCTGGAGGCGTTGAAATAGGACAGGATCCAGGGCGCGAGGCCCGGCAAAGCCGCGAGCTGGTAGTTGCTCTCGGACGAGAGCTTGAGCGCATGGCGCAGCAGCACCGGAATGTCGCGCGGGAAGCCGACGGGCAGGAGCGCGCTGCCCTCGATCACCCCCGCATTGCCGAACGAGGTGCCCTCGCCCGGCGCGCCGCGGTCGAGCAGCACCACCGAAAGCCCGTGCGCGCGAAGATGAAGCGCCACGCTGACGCCGACGACGCCCGCCCCCAGAACCACCACGTCGGTCCGCGCCATGACACCCTTCTCCCGAAGCCGCCTTGCCCGTGTCGATGCAAGGATGAGACCGGCGCCCGCCCCGCGGTGCGATCCCGGCGCCAATCTATCAGCTTGCCGGACGGCCGCCCTCTCGCTTTAGGACGCAGCCGTCATGCGCGGCGCGCAGCCCGGCGGACCCGGGCGGCGAAAGGCGTCCGCGCCGGTCGGCGGTTCAGGCGCGCGGCGG
>NZ_JBNFNU010000639.1:0-1487 GCF_057364445.1 Xanthobacter sp. BG11Y11_SDJG | reverse complement strand
CACGGCGCGACGAGATCGGCCTCGACGGCGGTCCAGGCGCACCGGCGCCTCCGCCAGCCCGCCGATGGCGACGGCAAGCCGCGCGAATGCGCCGGTCGCGTCGAGCAGCGCGAGGGCGGCGACGCAGACAACGCAGAAGCTCTCGCCGCGCCGCGTCACCTCCTCGAAGGCGAAGCCGTGGCCATGCGGCCAGAGCGCCAGCTCCGCCTGCGTCAGCATCTCGTCGGGCGCGATCTGGGTCATGAGATAGCCTTCGGCCAGCTCGCCGATGGGAAACTGCCGCGTCCTGGCGGCGCTCTCCACGGTGAGCACCGCGTCGAGCGCGCGCGCCACCACCGGAATCTCGGCGGTGGGGTCCATATGGGCGATGCTGCCGCCCACCGTGCCGCGGTTGCGGGTCTGCTGGAAGCCCACATGCTCCATCGCCTCCGCCAGCAGCGGGCAGGCCTCGCGCACAAGCTTGGAGCGCTCGGCGGCGCGCTGGCGCGTCATGGTGCCGATCACCAGCGCATCGCCCGCGCGGCGCATGCCGGCAAGCTCGGGCACGCCGTTGAGGTCGATGAGGTTGGTCGGGCCGGCGAGGCGCAGGTTCATCATCGGCAGCAGCGACTGGCCGCCAGCGAGCACCCGCGCGTCCTCCAGCGTCGCCAGCATGTCCAGCGCTTCCGCCTTGGTGGCCGGCGCATGATAGGCGAAGGGCGCCGGCTTCATGAGCGCGCCTCCGGGACCGCCAAATCCGGATGCATCAGCGCGAACAGGCGCGATGGCGTCGCCGGCAGCTCGCGGATGGCGATGCCGAACGGCTTGAGCGCGTCTTCCACCGCCGAGGCGACCACCGCCAGCGCGGCGATCGTGCCGCTCTCGCCCGCGCCCTTCACGCCCAGCGGATTGAGCGGGGAGGGCGATTCCATGTGGTGCACCTCGATGCGCGGGGAGGTGTCGGCGGTGGCGAGCAGATAGTCCGCATAGGTGCAGGTGAGCGGCTGGCCGTCGTCGCCATAGGCCATCAGCTCGTAGAGCGCGGTGCCGAGCCCGTGCACCACGCCGCCGATGATCTGCCCGTCCACCATCATCGGGTTGATGAGGCGGCCGCAGTCATGCACCACCACATAGCGCGTCACGGTGACGATGCAGGTGGCCGGGTCCACCTCCACCTCGCACACATGCGTTCCGTTGCAATAGGTCATGCCCTTGGGCTGGTAGTCCACCGCCGCCGAGAGGCCCGGCGGCGTGCCGGGCGGGAGGGCGAAGCCTGGCAGCCCGGCGAGCGCGGAGGCGACTTCGCCGAGCGTGCGCCCGCGCCCCGGGACGCCCTTCACATGCACCCGGCCGGCGGACAGCTCCAGGTCCTCGGGGTCCGCCTCCAGCCACTGGGACGCGACCTTGAGGATCTTGGCGCGCACCTCGCCCGCCGCCTGGTGCGCGGCATTGCCGGCGTCACCGCCTGGCGGCTCGCCGAAAGGCGCCGAGTCCGAGCGGGCTCGCCG
>NZ_JBNFNU010000638.1:0-1511 GCF_057364445.1 Xanthobacter sp. BG11Y11_SDJG | reverse complement strand
GTAGGTGGCGTCGCCCCCACGGCTCGGGCGGCAGCAGCGCCGCGGCGGCCGCAAGGAACTCCGCATCCTCCGGCGCGGCAGCGGTCGCGAGCTTCTGCCGGCACACGCGCCACCAGTGCGCGGCGTCCTCGAACCGCGAAAGATTACCGCGCACCAGCCAGCCAGAACGGCGCGCCGGCGTCGATTCCCTCGGCCAGGAGACGCGGCGCGCCGCCGCGAACGGCATCAGGTGCAGCGTGCGGGCGCTGAGGCCCGCCAGGTCCTGCGGATCGAACCGCGCCGGGGCGCGGGAGATGGAAGCGAGGTCCACCATCGCCGCCAGGTCGTCCAGGCTCGCCACCGGCTGGACCGCATGCGCGGTGCCCACCAGGACCGCGGCCGCCGCCAGCGCGAGCGGCTCGATGCCGTCGCGCGCAGCGCCGACAGCGAGAGATGGCCGAGGCGCTTGGAGAGCCCCTCCCCGCTCGGCAAGGTGAGAAGATTGTGGTGCGCGAACACAGGCGCCGGCCGCCCAGCGCCTCGATGATCTCGATCTGCACCGCGGTGTTGGTGACGTGATCCTCGCCGCGCACCACCTGCGTGACGCCGAGCGCGATGTCGTCCACCACCGAGGGTAGCGTGTAGAGGAAGGAGCCGTCGGCGCGCACCAGCACCGGATCGGAAAGGCTCGCCGTGTCCACCTGCTGCGGCCCGCGCACGCCGTCGTCCCAGGCGACATCGCGGTGGGCGAGCAGGAACCGCCAATGCGGCGCGCGGCCCTCGGCGGCGAAGCGGGCGCGCTCGGCCTCCGTGAGGCGCAGGGCGGCCCGGTCATAGACCGGCGGCAGGCCGCGGGCGCGCTGGAGCTTGCGCTTGAGGTCCAGCTCCTCCTCGGTCTCGTAGCAAGGATAGAGCCGCCCGGCAGCCTTCAGCCGCTCGGCCGCTTCCGCATAGAGCGCCAGGCGGTCGGACTGGCGCACGCGGATGTCGGGAGGGATGCCCAGCCAGTCGAGGTCGGCGGCGATGGCGTCGGCGAACGCGGCGCGCGAGCGCGCGGCATCGGTGTCGTCGAGGCGCAGGATGAAGGTGCCGCCCTGGCGGCGCGCGATCAGCGCGTTGATGAGCGCGGTGCGGGCATTGCCCACATGAAGGAGGCCGGTGGGGGACGGCGCGAAGCGCAGGACCGGCGGCGATGCGACAGGCGGGGAAGCGTCAGGCAGAGAAACGTCAGGCATGGCGCCCGCCATAGCCCGGCGCGCGCCGTTCGTCGATGGCCGGCCGCGCGGCAGAAGCGACCGGGGCCGGTCGGCCGGCGGGAAGCTCCCGTCCGCCGGAGAGGATGGTGCCCGCCTCAGGGCCGCTGCGGCGGGCAGTTCGGACCCTGGCAGGCCGGACGCTGCTGGCGCTGCTGGTTCTGCTGCTGCGGCTGTTGGCGCTGCTGGATCTGCTGCTGCTGGCGTGCTGTTGCTGCCTCTGCTGGATCTGCTGCTGCTGACGCTGTTGCATCTGCTGCTGCTGGATCTGCTGCTGCT
>NZ_JBNFNU010000637.1:0-1516 GCF_057364445.1 Xanthobacter sp. BG11Y11_SDJG | reverse complement strand
GCCGATGCGGCCGCGCACCATCACCAGGCCCACCTCGGGCGGCCGCAGATCGCTCACGGCGGGCACCGGGTCCAGGCGCGCCAGCGCGGCCTCGAGTTCGTCGCGCCGGGCGCGGGCGAGAAGCCCCATCACCGCTCTGCGCCGGGCGGTGGCCTGCGGCGGTAAGTCATGGTCCGGCATGAGGGTCAGTAGGGTGGGGCGGCCGCGGCGCGCGGGGAGCGTCGCAAAAGGTGTACATGATTGTATAATAATCTATACAAACGCACAAGAGCGGTCGGGAAAGCCATCGATGTCGGAAACGCTAAGGAGCCTGCACGCGGAAGGTCACACCCCCGTGACGGAGGACGCCGGCGCTGTGGAGCGCGGCAGCGGCGTGACGCTGTGGCGCCAGATCGCCGAGCGGATCGAGCAGGAGATTGCCTCCGGCGCCCGTCCGCCCGGCGCGCGCCTGCCGGTGGAGACCGAGCTTGCCGCCGCCTTCGGGGTCAACCGGCACACGCTGCGCCGGGCGCTCGCGCACCTCGCCGAGCGCGGCCTGATCGAGGCCACGGCCGGGCGCGGCACCTTCGTGAAGGCGCCGCCGCTGCGCTATCCCATCGGTCCGCGCACGCGATTCTCGGAGATCGTCGCCGCCGGCGGGCGCGAGCCGTTCGGCCGCTTCCTGGGTTCGCGGGTGGAGCCGGCGGATGCGGAGGTGGCGCGCGAACTGTCCCTCACCGAGGGCACGCCGGTGCTGCGGATCGAAAGTTCCCACGAGGCGGACGGGGTGCCCATATCGGTGGGGACCTCCTGGTTTGCGCACGCGCGCTGCCGCGACCTGGACCTTGTCTATGCCGCCACCGGCTCGCTCACCCGCGCGTTGGCGACCCTCGGCATCGCCGACTATCGGCGGCGCGAGACGCGCCTCACCGCCCGCCCGGCGACGGCGCAGGAGAGCGAGGTGCTGAGCCTGCCGCCGGGGCGCGCGGTCCTGGTGCTGGAGCGGCTCGACACCGAGCTCAGCGGGGTGCCGCTCCAGTTCGGCCGCTCCTCCTTCGCCGCCGACCGAGTGCAGCTGATCCTCAAGCCCTGACGGGGCCTTTGCCTCGCCGCTGCGCGCGGGATACATCCCCGAGAGCCGTCGCCATCTGGGGCGCGGCAGCGCGGAGGACATCATGGCGGCGACGGACGCTCCCACCTATGACGACGTGAACGAGAGCGTGCACGCCTCCACCGGCATCGTCGCCGCGCCCCACCACCTGGCCGCGGAAGCGGGCCGCGAGGTGCTGGCCGAAGGCGGCAACGCCGTCGAGGCGGCGCTCGCCGCGGCCGCCGCCATCGCCGTCGTCTATCCCCACATGAACCATCTGGGCGGCGACGGCTTCTGGCTGATCCGCGAGCCGTCCGGGAAGGTGCGCTACATCGAGGCCTGCGGCTTCGCCGCAGCCGGCGCCACCATCGCCCATTACCGCGACCTCGGCTATGACGCGCTGCCGACGCGCGGCCCTCTCGCCGCGCTCACCGTGCCCCGGCGCGG
>NZ_JBNFNU010000636.1:0-1523 GCF_057364445.1 Xanthobacter sp. BG11Y11_SDJG | reverse complement strand
CGCCGCCCGAAGCGCCGTGCGCCGCGCCGGCATTGAGCCGGTCGAGGGGCCGACGGGTCGAGCCCGCGCCCGAGCAGGCCGTCGCCGCCCCAAATTCCAGCAACCGGCCGGACAGGCGCAGCGCGGTGCGCACTGGGGAAAACAGGCTCACCAGCGCGCGCTCGGGCAGGACCAGGATGGCGCAGGCGACCCCCACCACCCCGCCGATGGCGATTTCCATCACCCGGTGCAGGCCCGACAGCAGCGGCTCGGCATGGGTCGGGTCGGACAGCAGGACGATGCCGACCGTGATCGGCGCGAGCTTGAAGCTCGCATAGCGCGCCGCGAGCGTGCTGGTGATGAGGACGCCGACGGCCAGGGCGAGGAAGGTGAGCGGCACGGACGGCCCCGCAAGGTGCGCCGCCGCCACGCCGATGGCGCCGCCCACCACGGTGCCGGCGGCCCGGTCCACCGCCACCGACAGGCTGGCGCCGATGGTGGACTGGACCACCAGGATCGCGGTGAGCACCGCCCAGTAGCCGTTGGGCAGCGCCAGCCCGTAGGCCAGCCCAGCGGCGGCGACCGCGGCGATGGTGGCGCGCAGCCCGAGCTTCAGATGGGTCCAGCCGATAAGGCCCCGCAGTCGGCCGGACAGCCGGGACGGCGGCGGGGCTTCGGCGCCGTTGGGATCCGGCGAAGGGGGTGGTGCGGACATGGGTGCTCCCGTGCCGGACCGATCCAATCGATCCGCCCGCCAGTCGCCCCCAATCTAAGGGGAAACGCCGCCGGATGGCGATGCCGCCGGAGCCCGCCGGCGCGCGCCTCCGCCGGCTGCAAGGCGGTCCTGCGCCAAGCGCGCTTGTGGAGCGCGGGGCGGCGCAGGACACTGCGGCAAACGCGGCTGGAGGAGGCGCGCATGTCCAAAGCATCGCTTGATTTCTTCTACGAGTTCGCCTCGCCTTATTCGTATCTCGCGGCCATGCGCATCGCCGCTGTGGCGGAGGGCGCCGGCGTCGACGTGCGCTGGCGGCCATTCCTGCTCGGCCCGATCTTCCAGGCGCAGGGCCACGAGCAGTCCCCGCTCGCCACGGTGCCGCTCAAGCGCGAGCACATGTGGCGCGACCTCGACCGCCTGGTGCGGATCGTCGGCCTGCCGGCGGTGACGCGGCCGGAGCCGTTCCCGGCCAATGCGCTGCTGGCGGCGCGCGTGGCGGTCTGGCTCGACGACGCCTCGCGCCCGGCTTTCTCGCGCGCGGTTTACCTGGCGGAGTTTGCCCAGGGCCGGGACATCAGCGCGCGCGAGACCCTGCGCCAAGTGCTCGCCGCCTGGGCCACTTCTGCGACGACATCCTCGCCGAGGCGGAGGCCCCGGCCAAACAAGGAGCGGCTGCGCGCCGAGACCGCGGCGGCGCAGCGGCTCGGCCTGTTCGGCGCGCCGAGCTTCGTGACCGCCGACGGGGAGCTGTTCTGGGGCAACGACCGCCTGGAGATGGCGCTCGACCATGCCCGCGCCTCGCCGAGGGCCGGGCCGCGTAGCAGTACCG
>NZ_JBNFNU010000635.1:0-1526 GCF_057364445.1 Xanthobacter sp. BG11Y11_SDJG | reverse complement strand
GCCCGCGCCCGACGCCGCGGCCGATGCGCTCGCCTGCCGCGCGGCGCCGCCTCGATCCGCCTCTCGCGCTGCGCTGGTGGGCGGGGGAACCGATCCTCGCCGAGGACATCGTGCTGCCGCTGGAGCCGTTCCGCGCCTTCCTGGACGTGCCGGCTGAGGAGGTGGGGCCGCTGCTCTACCCGGTCTATGCCGCCCATTGCGGCCTCGCCATCGCCCGCGCGGAAGAGGTCATCACCATCGTGCCGTGCCCGGCGCCGGAGGCGCGGCTGCTGCGCTGCCGGGCGGGCGCGAGCGTGGTCTGCATCGAGCGCCTGGCCTTCAGCCTCGACGATACGCCGCGCGAATGGCGCCGCAGCTACGGCCCCACCGCGCGCTTCCGCTACCGCGTGGACATCCGCTGAACAAGAAACGGGAGGACCCCATGAAGCTCGCCAGAACCCTTTTCGCCGTCGCGGCCCTCGTTTTGCCGGCCGCGTCCGCCGTCGCCTATCCCGACCGTCCGGTCACGCTGATCGTGCCCTCGCCGCCCGGCGGCGGCACCGACGTGTTTGCCCGCCAGCTCGCCGAGATCGCCGAGGGCGCGCTGAAGCAGAAGGTGGTGGTGGAGAACAAGCCGGGCGGCGGCGGCACGGTGGGCACCACGCTTCTCACCGCGGCCAAGCCGGACGGCTACACGTTCGGCTTCGTCTGGAACTCGCCGGTGACCACCAGCCCCCATTCGCTGCCGGTGGCCTACACCCCGGACAGCTACCAGTCGGTGCTCTCCATCGGCTATTCCTCCTATGTGCTGTGCGTGCAGCCGGATTTCCCGGCCGCCAACGCCAAGGAGATGATCGCCGCCATCAAGGCCGCGCCGGGCAAGTATACCTACGGCAATGACGGCGTCGGCGGCACCATGCAGCTCGCCGCCGAGCGCATCTTCAAGGCGCTCGATCTGAAGGTGCGCTCGGTGCCGTTCGGCGGCGCCGGCGAGACCGCCAAGAACTTCCTCGGCGGCCATGTGGACTTCTACGGCGGCTCGCTGCCGCCCATCCTCGCCCACGCCAAGGCCGGCAAGGCCAAGTGCCTGATCCTTACCTCGCCCGAGGGCAACCCCGCGCTGCCCGAGGCCTCCGGCCTCGACGCGCTCGGCATCGGCAAGGAGGCGACGGTGCTGTGGTGGGCCATGATCGCGCCCAAGAACGTGCCAGCGGACCGCCTCGCCGTCATCTCCAAGGCCTTCACCGACGCCGCCAAGGAGCCGCGCTTCAAGGAGGTGATGGAGAAGCAGGGAGCCGTGTTCGCCCTGAAGGATGCCGCCGCCACCGACGCCGCCATCCGCGCCGAACTCGCCGCTCTGGGCGAGGTGGCGAAGGCCATCGGCGTCGCCAAGGGCAACTGAGCCATGGCGGTCTCCGAGCGCGCCGGCGAGGCCGGCGTCAGCCTCGCTCTGGCGGGGATCGGCCTCGCCATGGCGGTCATGGGCGCGCGATGCCGCTCGGCAGCCTCGCTCTGCCGGGGCCGGGCTTCTTCCCGGTCGGCCTCGG
>NZ_JBNFNU010000634.1:0-1541 GCF_057364445.1 Xanthobacter sp. BG11Y11_SDJG | reverse complement strand
CCATGCCGGCCCCCGCACCCGCCCCCGCTCCGGCTCCCGCCCCCACCGGCGGGACCCAGGCGAGCGGCGGCAGCGACCTCGTGAAATATGGCGGCCTCGCCGTCATCGGCATGCTGGCCTTCAATGCCTTCCGCAAGTGGCAGGCCCAGTCCGGCGGTTCGCGGCTGATGGCGGACGACGCCCAGGCCTTCAGCCCGGCCCAGGCGCCGGGCGGACCCGAGCACTTCTCCCAGGTGCTGGTGGCCGCCATGGCCGCCGCCGCGCAGGCGGACGGCAGCCTCGACCCGGACGAGCTCAACCGCATCGCCGCGGGCGTGACGCGCATGGGCGGCAATGCGCCGGACCAGGCGATGCTGGTGGAGATCCTGTCCACCCCGGTCAACCCGCAGGACCTCGTGAACGCCGCCACCTCGCCGGAAGCGGCGATGCAGATCTATGCCGCCTCCGTCATGGCCATCCGGCCCGACAGCGCGGCCGAGCAGCGCTACCTCGCGAACCTCGCCGAGGCGCTGGCCATCGATCCGGCGCTCAAGGCCCAGCTCGACCGCGACCTGACGGCCTGACGCCATGCAGCGGCGCGCTCACGCCATCGTGCGCGAGCGCGCCGTACGCGGCCCTTTCCGGCGGCGTAGAAGGCGCGATGCCCGCCGTCTCGCCCTCCCCTGCCCCCTCCCCTGCCCCCTCCCCGCTCGCGCGCCTCGCGCGCCCCCTCCTCTACGAACGCTCTGGCGCCCTGAGCGCCGAGAAGACGGTCGCGCTGGCGCTGGCCTTCGCGCCGCTCGCGCATCTTTGCTGGATCGCCGCAGCCGGTGGGCTCGGGGCGCGGCCGGTGTCCGCCGCGATCCACTTCACCGGGCTTTGGGCGCTGCGCTTCCTCGTCATCAGCCTCGCGGTGACGCCGCTGCGCCGCACCTTCTCCTGGAACAAGCTGATCCTCGCCCGCCGCACGCTCGGTCTCGCGGCGCTGGGCTACGCGTTGCTGCACATCGCGCTGTTCTTCGTCGACCAGGGCGCGGCGCGGGCGGTGCAGGAGATCGTTCTGCGGGTCTATCTCGTGATCGGCGCGGTGGCGCTTGCGATCCTGCTGGCGCTCGGCCTCACCTCCACCAATGCCGCGATCCGCCGCATGGGCGCGCAGAACTGGCAGCGCCTGCACCTCCTGGCCTATGGCGCGGCGGTGCTCGGCACGGTGCATTTCTTCTTCCAGTCGAAGCTGGACGTGACCGAGCCGGCCCTCATGGCCGGCGTCCTCGCCTACCTGTTCGGCTTCCGCCTGATGTTCCGCGCCGGCCGTCCGGTGAGCCCCGGACGCCTCATCGCGCTCGCCGCCGCCAGCGCGCTCGCCACGGCGGGGATGGAAGCGGCGTGGTACGGCCTTGCGACCCGCGTCGATCCCGCTCTCGTCCTGGAGGCGAACCTCTCCTTCGACCTCGGCCCGCGCCCGCTCTGGTGGGTGCTGGCGGGCGGTCTCGCCGTCGCGGTTTTCGCCGCCATCGACGCGCGGCGCGCCCGCGCCCGCTGATCTACTCGCTCTCGCTGGC
>NZ_JBNFNU010000633.1:0-1555 GCF_057364445.1 Xanthobacter sp. BG11Y11_SDJG | reverse complement strand
GGTGATGCGCCTCGGCGTCGGCAGCCGGGCGGCGTGAGGCGCCGCGCCGCTCGCCCCATCGGGTGGTTCATCCCCGCTTGGCTGCCCAAGCTCCGTCGCCCTCCGGCTTGACCGGAGGGCCCATTTCCCTGCCGCCACTCACACCTGAGGCGCATGGATGCTCCGGTCAAGCCGGAGCATGACGGGGGGTATGTGAGACGCGCGGCGGGAGCCGTTCGCGCCGGCTTCAGGGAAACAGATCGAGCGGGATGAGCTGCTCGCGCAGCAGATAGAGCATGCCCGTCACCGTCACCACCGAGGCCAGCGTGCCCACCAGCACGGCGGCGGAGGCCTCTTCCACATAGGTGTGGTACTGGCGCGCCAGGACGAAGCAGTTGAGCGCCGGCGGCAGCGCCGCCATCAGCAGCAGGGTCTGTGTCCAGGCGGGCGAGAAGCCGCCGAAGATCGACAGCGACACCAGCGCGATGGCCGGGTGCACCAGCAGCTTCAGGCCGAGCAGCGGCGGCAGTTCCGCGGGCACGCGCTTCAGAGGCCGCAGCGCCACCGTGACGCCGAGCGTGAACAAAGCGCAGGGCGCGGCGGCGTTCTTCAGGAAGTCCAGCATCTTGGCGATCGCCGCCGGCTCCTGGAACTTGATCGCCGCCGCCAGCACCCCGAGCAAAGTGGCGATGTTGAACGGGTGGGTCAGCACCCGCTTCACGATGATGCCCAAGGTGGTCCAGAGGCTCTCATGCTGGCCGCCGCGCATGGCCATCAGCAGCGGCACCAGCGTGAAGAAGAACACGCTGTCGCAGGCGAAGATCAGCGCCGCCGGCGTCGCCGCCCCCTGCCCCAGCGCGGCGAGCGTGAGGCCGGGACCCATATAGCCCACATTGGCATAGGCGCCGACCGTGGTGGCGATGGCCGCCTCGCCGATATTGCCCTTGCGGAAGAACAGCCCCAGCGCCAGCGCGATCACCGCGCAGGTGGCGGTGGAGGCGATGACGGCGAGGATGAAGGCGCCGTTGGCCAGTTCCTCGAACGGCGTCTGCGCGACAATGCGGTAGAACAGCGCCGGCAGCGCCACATAGATGATGAAGAAGGACAGCCAGGCGAGCCCCGCCTCCGGCAGCTTCACCACGCGCCCGCAGAAATAGCCGAGGAAGATCAGTCCGAAGAAGGGAAAGGCGAGGCCGATGAGGTCGGTCACGGGCGGGGTCCTGCTGCCGCGGGCTGGAAGGGCGCGGCGAAGCTAGCGGCGCAGCGGCGCGATGGAAAGCGCGCGCGGGGAATGGCTCGGCCTCGGCTTATGCGCGGGCGGGCATCGGCCGCCGTCCGCCATAGACCCGGACCTCGCCGTTCGCGTCCCCTCTCCGCTTGCGGGGGAGGGGTCAGGGGTGGGGGGCCGGCCGGGCGCGATCCTCAATCGCCACCGTCATCCCCCCGGCTTGTCCGGGGGGATCCACTCCGCGGCCGGGCCGGCGATTGGGCTTCGGCGGCAGGGTGGCGGCCCGGCGGAAGCCACGGCCGCGCCGGGGCATGACGGGGCGAGGATGGCCTGCCGCACACAGGGCGC
>NZ_JBNFNU010000632.1:0-1583 GCF_057364445.1 Xanthobacter sp. BG11Y11_SDJG | reverse complement strand
CGGTGCGGCTCGCCGGCCGGGCGCTGGCCGCCGTGCCGAGCGGGCGGGTGGGGCTCGCCGACAGCACCATCACCATCGAGGCCGCCGCGCCCGATTTCGTCGCCTATGACGTGCTCACCGGGCTGCGGCGCACGCCGCCGGAGGGCTTCCAGATCATCCGCTTCGCGGTCGAGCCGCCGCGCGTGACGCCGTTTGACTGGAAGCTGGTGCGCCAGCCGGACAAGGTGGTGCTCTCGGGCTATGCGCCGTCCGAGGAGGCGCGCCGCCTGCTGACGGATGCCGCCCGCAGCGCGCTGCCGGGTACGAGCGTCGTCGACGAACTGCGACTCGCCTCGGGCGGACCGAGCCCGGAGGCTTGGGCTGCCGCCTCTAGTTTCGCCGTGGCGCAGCTTGCCAAGCTGCGCACCGGCACGGCGGAGGTTTCCGGCGCACAGGTGGTGCTCTCCGGCGAGGCGGTCGATTCGGCGACCTACGGCACGCTGCGCCAGGCCGCCGCCCCAGCCGCCGGCCGGCCTCAGCGTCGACGCGCGCGCGGTGCGCCCGCCCACCATTTCTCCTTACGTGCTGGCCGTGCAGCGCGAGGGCGACACGCTGACCCTGTCCGGCTTCTATCCCGACGAAGCGGCGCACCAGGCGCTGCGCACCAGCCTCGAGCGCGACTTCCTCAAGGAAAAGGTCACGGACGTGTCCGCCATCGGCGGCGGCGCGCCGAACGGTTTCCTGGAAGCGGCGCAGGCCGGCCTGTCGCAGCTGGCGCGCCTCGGCTCGGGCGAGATGCGCCTCACCGACACGCAGATGCGCCTGTCCGGCACCATCCTGCGTCCGGGCGCCGATGCCGAGGTGGCCGCCGAGCTCGACCGGCGCCTGAAGCCGCCCTTCACCATGGAGGCGGCGTTGGCGCCCGCGCCGCCGGGGCCGCCCGCCAGCGCGCCGGAGTGCCAGAAGTCGGTCAACGACCTCCTGGTGCGCGCCACCATCCTGTTCGATTCCGGCAGCCAGCGCATCGACCGCCGCAGCCTCGGCCTTTTGGACCGCCTGGCCTTTGCGCTGGCGCGCTGCCCCGGCTCCGTGGTCGAGGTGACGGGGCACACCGATTCCGACGGCGACGCCGCGTTCAACCAGCGCCTGTCGCAGGCGCGGGCCGACGCGGTCGTGCTCTATCTCGCCGATGCCGGCATCGCCCGCGAGCGCCTGTCGGCGACCGGCTACGGGACCTCGCGGCCGGTGGCGCCCAACGACACCGAGGCGGGCAAGGCGCTCAACCGGCGCATCGAATTCGTGGTGAAGGAGGGCGCCTCGCAATGATCTATCTCGCCCTCGCGCTCTGGCCCTATCTCGTCGTCGCGCTGATCCTCGGCCTTCTCACCGGCTATTATGCGCGCCGGCCGCTGCCGGGGCGGGGAGGGCGGACATGACAGCCTTTGCCATTGAGACCGTGCTGCTGCTGGCGCTGGTGTTCGCCATCGGCTTCGCCGTCGGCCTCTATCTGCGCGCACGCCGGACGCGGGCGGAGGCGGGCCGACGGGACGCCGCGCCGACCGCTCCGATGGCGGCCGCACCCGTCGCCAAGGCCGATGCGGACG
>NZ_JBNFNU010000631.1:0-1585 GCF_057364445.1 Xanthobacter sp. BG11Y11_SDJG | reverse complement strand
CGGGCCGGGCTCGGCGCCGGTGATGAGACAACGCGCTATCGCGCCGCCTGCGCCGCCGCCCGCGCCACCTCCGACCCGCCGCGCGCGGTGGCCAAGCAGAGCTTCCACCTGTTCCCCAAGATCGCCGAGGCGGATGCGCTTCTGCGCAAGCGCGCGGAACTGAGGAACCGCCTCATCGAGTGCCACCCGGAAGTGGCCTTCTGGGCCATGAACGGCGGCGCGGAAGTGGAGCGCGCCAAGAAGGTGAAGGGCCGCCCCTGTCCGGACGGCCTGCGCCTGCGCATCGCGCTCCTCGCCGCCGCAGGCCTTCCCACCGAAGAGCTGACGTCGAAGGCCGCGAAGGACCTCGACGCCGGTCTCGACGACCTGGTGGATGCCTGCGCCTGTCTGTGGACCGCGAGGCGCGCCTTGGCCGGCACGGTCCGGCGCTTTCCCGATCCGCCCGAAGCGGACGCCTTCGGCCTGCCGGTCGCCATCCACGCCTGAGGCGAAAGGGTTCGGCGCGGCGCCCCGCTCAGAGCTGAGCGAAGGCGCGCGGCGCGGGGCTCGCCACCTGCACCGCGCCGCCCTTGATCTCCATGATCGCGAGGCCGCGCTCGATGGTGCCGTCGGCGCGGAAGCGGAACGTGCCCTCGACGCCCGAGAAGCCCGAGGGGCTGGAGAGCGCCGCCACGCTCACCCCGTCCGGCCCGGTGGCGCGCACCATGGCGGTGACGAGCGAGACCGCGTCATAGGAGAGCGTCGCGGTGCGCACCGGCTCGGCGCCGAAGCGGGCGCGGAAGCGGTCGGAGAAGGCGCGCCAGCCGGAGAGGTCGGGCGCGGCGAACTGCGCGCCCTCGAACAGCGGGTCGGCGAACAGGCGCTGGTCGTCCCACAGGCCGGTGCCAGCGAGCCGCAGGCGCTTCAGGTCGACCCCGTTGGCGGACAGCATCTGCACCATCTGCAGCGCCTGGTCCGGCGTGTCGGGGATGAACAGGACGTCGGCCTGGGCGAGCGCGGGCGCGACACGGCGCGCCACCTCGCCCATCTTTGGCGCGGTCCGGTGCCGAAGTCGCTCCATCACCGCCACCCGCCCGCCGGCGCGGCCACCGTCTGCTGGAGCGCGCCTTCCACCACCGTGCCGTAGGCGCTCTCCGGCAGCAGCGCCGCCACCGAGCGCCGGCCCTCGGCGGCCTCGAAGCGGATGATGCGCTCCACGTCGCCCGAGGGCAGGAAGCTCAAGAGGAAGACGCCGTTTCCGGCGACGTTCGCATCGGTGGAGAAGGCGATCATGGGAATGCCGAGCGGCCGCGTCACCTGCGCCGCCGCCGCCACCGAATGGGCGAACAGAGGTCCGATCACCACCTTCGCGCCCTCCGCCACCGCCGCTTCGGCGGCCATGCGCGCGCCCTGGGCGGTGCCGAGGTCGTCCTTCACGAGCAGGCGGATGTCGGTGCCGCCCGCCTCGGCCACGGCAAGCTCCGCGGAATTCTTCATGGACTGGGCGACGATGCCCGCATTGCCCTGCGCGCCCAGCGGCAGCAGCAGTGCGACCACCGTGCCGCCGGCGCCGAGCTGCTGCGTGGTGGGCGGCGCGCCGGCGCAC
>NZ_JBNFNU010000630.1:0-1590 GCF_057364445.1 Xanthobacter sp. BG11Y11_SDJG | reverse complement strand
TGCACCGCGGCCTCGCGCGAGAGCGCCCAAAGCGCGCCGCATCGTCCTCGCCGATGCGCGCCACCAGATCGCCCGGCGCCATGACGAAACCAGGCGCGAGGATGTCGTCGAGCGGCAGAGCGGCATCGGCCGCCGTGGCGAGCCGCACCACGTCGCGTCCGCTGCCGGCGAGGCGATGGGCCAGCGCCAAAGCGGCGAGGTCGGAGCCGACGATGACCACCTCGCAGTCGATCGTCCGCCGCCGATCCGCGCCGCGCGCGGCCGGCGGTTCCGCCTTCGCTGAGGCGCCAGAACTCTTGAGGCGGGGCGGAATGCTGGTCATGGGGTCCTGCTTTGCGGAGGAATATGGCGCGATTCGCTACCCGCCTGCCTCCACTTTGCGGGCCTTCTTGGGCGCGGCTGTGGCGGCGCAGCGACCGGCGGCGGCATCGGACGCGGACGCAGCGGGCACGCCCCCGCGGCTTGCGCCGCGCCGGCCGCCGCCATAAGGGAGAGCCTTCCCCGCCCTCACCGGACATCGCCATGCGCCGCCTCATGCTGTTTGCGTCACGCCAAAGTCCGACTGGCCCCGACGGCGTCGCCGATCCCCGAACGCCCCGCTCCGGGGCCGCGCGGCCGCCGCCGACGCGCCGCGCATGGGCGCCTACATGGCGGCCGAGAACCTCCTGCCCGACCGGTTCTGGTCTCCCCCGCCCGCCGCACGCGCGAGACCTGGGAACTGGTGAGCGCGGCCCTGCCGCAGGTGGTGGACATGGGCAGCGAGCCGCGGCTCTACGAGGCCAGCGCCGCCCGCCTCGTCGCGGTGCTGCGCGAGCAGCCGCGGGATGCACACACCCTGATGCTGGTGGGCCACAATCCCGGCCTCCAGGACCTCGCCGACCTGCTGGTGGCCTCCGGCCCGATCCGGCCGATCGAGCGCATGGCGGAGAAGTTCCCCACCGGGGCGCTGGCGGTGATCGACATTCCGGTGGACGACTGGGCCGAGCTCGCGCCCGCCTCCGGCCGGCTCGACCGCTTCGTCACGCCCCGCACCCTCGCCCCGGACAAATAGGCATGGCCGCGTGGAGCGACGCCGTCGAGGGCGCGCGCATCGCCGTGATGTCGCTCGCCGACCGCATGGAGGGGCTCGCCCATCCCACGCTCCGGCTCGGCGTCACCGGCCTGTCGCGGGCGGGCAAGACCATCTTCACCACGGCGCTGATCCACGCCCTCACCAAAGGCGGGCGCCTGCCGGTGTTCGAGGCCGCCCAGTCCGGCCGCATCGCCCGCGCGGTGCTGGAGCCGCAGCCGGACGACGCGGTGCCCCGCTTCGCCTATGAGGACCATCTCGCGACGCTGGCGCAGGAGCGCGTCTGGCCCTCCTCCACCACGCGGGTGAGCGAACTGCGCATCCTGGTGCGCTATGCCAGCCCGCGCGGCGCCATGCGCTCGCTCACCCTCGACTGGTGGACTATCCCGGCGAGTGGCTGCTCGATCTGCCGCTGCTGGACATGGATTTTCCGCCTTCTCGCGCCAGAGCCTGGAGCTGGCCCGCGCCAGCGCCCGCGCCGCGCTCGCCGGCCCCCTATCTCGCGGCGCTGACGGCCGCCG
>NZ_JBNFNU010000629.1:0-1593 GCF_057364445.1 Xanthobacter sp. BG11Y11_SDJG | reverse complement strand
CGAGGTCGGGCAAGCTCCACGGCGCCGGCGGACAGGTCCGCCCATCTTGTCCTTCAGCTCGGTGACGATGCGGGTGGCGACGCGCGGCCCCACCCCCGGCGCGCGGGCGACCGCGGCCTTGTCGCCGAGCGCGATGGCCTCGGCGAGGTCCGAGGCCGACAGGGTGGAGAGGATGGCGAGGGCGATCTTGGTGCCGATGCCCTGCACGCTCTGGAGCAGGCGGAACCAGTCGCGCTCCGCCTCGCGGGCGAAGCCGAACAGGCGGATCTGGTCCTCCCGCACATGGGTCTCGATCAGCAGGCTCGCGGCGCCGCCGGGCGCCGGCAGGCCGTCGCGGGTCTTCTGCGAGCAGTGGACCAGATAGCCGACCCCGTTCACGTCGAGGATCACATGGTCCTCGCCGTAGGAATCCACCACGCCTTTGAGCTTGCCGATCATGGGGGTCTCCGCCGCGCCGTCACTCCAGCACGGCCAGAAGGAAGATGAAGGTGGCAAGCATGCCGAGGCCGTGCGCACCATGTGGAGCTGGCCCCAATTGGACAGGAGCCGGCGGCAGTCGGGATCGTCAGCCCGCGCCGCCATGAGGCGCTGCTCGGTGGGCGCGATGCCGATGAAGGTATAGGGCCAGTTGGCGAGCATCAGCACGCCGCCGGCGAGGAAATGCCAGTCGCCCGCGGTGAGGAAGGCGGCGGCGCCGCAGACGAACCCTGCCACCACCAGCACCGCCTGCATGGCGAAGCCGCGCCGGTCGGCGGGGCGGAACTGGGCGAGCGCGCTGGCCTCGCTCAGCGCCAGGCGCGCCGGCTGCTCCACCACGTTGACGTAGAGCGCCGCCCCCGTGAAGGCGGCGGCCGCAACCAGCCCCAGCAGCCCGAACATCATGTCCCACCCCCGCCGGCGGCGCGCCTACCGCACCCGCCGCGCCAATGCCGCCGCGCCGCGATGGTGCGCGTGGGTGATGGCGACCGCAAGGGCGTCGGCGGCGTCCTCGGTCTCCGGCTGCGCCTTGGGCAGCAGCACCGAGATCATCATCCGCACCTGCCCCTTCTCGGCCGGCCGGCCCCCACAACGCTCTTCTTCACCAGGGTCGGCGCGTATTCCGCCACCGGCAGCCCGCTTTGTGCCGGGGCGAGCAGCACCACGCCGCGGGCCTGGCCGAGCTTCAGGGTGGAGGAGGGGTTCATGTTCACGAACGTCTCCTCCACCGCCGCCTCGTCGGGGGCAAAGCGACCGAGCACCGCGATCAGGTCGCGGTGCAGCACGGCGAGGCGCGCGCCCATGGGCGCGTCCTCCGGCGGCAGGATGGTGCCGCAGCCGAGGAAGGAGAGCCGGGTGCCTCGGCTCGATCACCCCCCAGCCGGTGCGGCGCAGGCCGGGATCGAGGCCATGATGCGAATCACGTGCGGTGCCATGGCCGAAGGCTGCCCCGGCCACGCCCGCGAGGAAAGCGGCGCGGGCGCGCGGGCGCGCGAAAACGGGACCTGACCACCCCCGCGCCAATGCGGCGCACCACGACGTCAGACGGCGCAGACGGTGCCGCGCGGCGCCCCTCTCCCGGCCGGGGAGGAGGGGAGGGGTGGAGGGGGGAGGCCG
>NZ_JBNFNU010000628.1:0-1594 GCF_057364445.1 Xanthobacter sp. BG11Y11_SDJG | reverse complement strand
TGCCGCCCGTAATCGGCAGGACGGTTCCCCGCCGAAGAGCGCGCCACCAACAGCTTCGCCGCCCGGTAAAATCTCCCGCGTTACGCAACGCAGGAGGCGGGTGATGGACTTCTTTTGCGGGCTGGACGTGGCCATCGAGGAGACGGCGGTGTGCGTCGTCGATGATCGCGGTGAAGTACATCTGACGGTGAAGGTGGCGACCGAGCCGGAGGCGTTGCTGGCGGTGCTGAAGCCCTTCGTTGGGCGATTGAAGCGTGTCGGCCACGAGGCCGGCTCGCTGTCGCCCTGGCTCCATCCCGAGCTCAAGAAGCTCGGCCTGCCGGCGATCTGCCTGGAGACGCAGCATGTGCGGGCCGCGATGTCGGCCCAGCGCAACAAGACCGACGCAGCGGACGCCCTCGGGATCGCCCACATCATGCGCACAGGCTGGTTCCGCCAGGCGCACGTGAAGACGGAAAGCTGCTACCGGATGCGCCTGCTGCTGACGCATCGACGCAACCTGAAGCGCAAGTTCCTCGATCTCGAGAACGCCATCCGCCACTCGCTGAAGAGCTTCGGGATCAAGCTCGGTGGCACCTCGCGCGGCAAGTTCGACCAGGCGGTGCGGGAGGCGGTGGCCGACGATCCGCTGTCCTGCGAGCTCATGGACGCCATGCTGTCGGCGCGCGCCGCGCTGTGGAAGGAGTATTGCCGGCTGCACGATCTCGTCGTGAAGCTGGTGGCGCAAAGCGAGCTGTGCCGGCGCTTCATGGCGATCCCAGGCGTCGGGCCGGTGACGGCGCTCAGCTTCATGACGGCGATCGACGACCCGTCCCGCTTCCGCCGCTCGCGCGACGTTGCCGCCTATTTCGGGCTGACGTCCAGGCGATGGCAGTCGGGCACATCGATCGACGTGCAGGGGCGTATCTCAAAGGCTGGGGACTCTGATGTGCGCCGCGCGCTCTACGAGGCGGCATCGGGACTGCTGACCCGCTTCAAGGGCAAGGACAAGGTGAAGGCCTGGGGCCAGGAGATCGCCAAGCGCTCCTGCCATCGCAAGGCGTGCGTCGCCGTGGCCCGCAAACTGGCCGTCATCATGCACGCCATGTGGAGCGACGGCACCTTCTATCTCGGCGATCCGGCAGCGAGCACTGCCGACGCCGCGCAGCGGGCGCACACCAAGGATCGCAAGCTCCTGGGAGCCCACCGATGAGCAACTTGCTGACACGAGACATGCAGCGCGCCCGCAACTGACGGACGCCATTCTGAACATGGAGATCCGCCCTCGGCGGATGAGGACCGATGCAGACCAGGACCGACGGAACGCACGTTATCTTGCCTGCGGCTGTGCCGATCGGAAGACGGCCGGACCGCGCTCGATTGCCTGTGACGATGCTCCGTCAATCCGATGGAAAAGTGCGCCGCGACGGTTCGAGCGCTGCCGACGTGCAGCCGGAACACCCCGTCGCAGAGCGCGGAGGAGTGCAAGGCGCATCGGAACTCGAAGCCCGCGAGCGGAGGCGTGCCGTGGCGAACAGCATAGTATATTCTCGCATCGGGAAGGATGAACGACGATGTCCGCAAGAGCAGTGGAAATACGACCGATTAGGAGGGC
>NZ_JBNFNU010000627.1:0-1604 GCF_057364445.1 Xanthobacter sp. BG11Y11_SDJG | reverse complement strand
CGCCGCGCAATAGCGGCGCCGCCGTCCCCCTTCAGGCGCGAGGTCCCAAGGAGCCATGCCGCTTCACCTGCTCAAGCTGTGCGTCGGCGCGGACTCCATCGCCGATCTCGCGTCCTGGATCGCCGAGCGGCGCGCGGCCGCGCCGTGGCCGGGCGCGTCTACGAGCAGACCCACACCACCCGCATGGTGCCGACGCGCACCGGCGACCTGCTCGACGGCGGCTCGCTCTACTGGGTGATCAAGGGCCAGCTGAGCGCCCGGCAGGCACTTCTGGCCATCCGTCCGTTCGTCGACGGCGACGGCATTCGCCGCTGCCATCTGGTGCTGGACCCGGAGGTGGTTCCCGTGGTGCCCCGCCCATCGCGGGCCTTCCAGGGGTGGCGCTATCTGGCGGCCAAGGATGCGCCGGCCGACCTCGCCGCCGGCGGCGCCGGCGCGGACCTGCCCGAACACCTGCGCCGGGAGCTGCGCCAGCTCGGCCTGCTGTGAGCGCCGCGCTGGGGCGCTGACCGATCCTGATCGGGCCGAAAACCGACTGCTTTCCACTGGAAAATGTTGCTGCGCCGCAGCGCGTCCGGGCGCCGCGCGCGCCTGCTGCTCCGCACGTCGCGCCGTCAAGAAGCGAATGACGGTATTTCGGTGGCGCCCATGACGCGCGCGCCGACCGTTGTGTCTCCAGCGCCCGAGTCCACAACCCGCTGCCACTTCTCCTCTGCGCCGGCCACCAGAGCGGGACGTTGCGTCGCAAAAGACGCGGTTGCGCCGCAATGCAATCTCCATCTTGACTCTTTCGTTCGTGCACCTGAAAAAAAGTTCATGATCGTGAAACAGGTCGACAACCTCCTCGCCATCCTGGAGCTGTTCGCAGCCGTCGGCCGGCGCGCACGCTGTCGCAGATCAGCGAGGCGCTGGGCCTGCCGAAATCCTCGACCTTCAATCTCTTGGAGACGCTGGAGGCGAAGGGGCTGATCCACGAGATGCGCGCCTGGGGCGGCTACTACCCCACCCGGCGCCTGCTGGTGCTGGCGCAGGACATCGCCCGCAACGATCCGTTCGTGGACCGCATCCGGCCGGAGCTGGCGCGGCTCCAGGAGGAGACCGGCGAGACCGTCCTGCTCGGCCACCGGATGGATGGGGAGATCGTCTATCTCGAGGTCATCGAGAGCCAGCATCCGGTGCGCTACTTCGCCCAGGTGGGCGACCGCCGCCCGGTGCAGGCCACCTCGGTCGGCAAGGCCATCCTCAGCCTCTACACGCCGGCGGAACGCGCCCGCCTATTCGAGGCCATCGCCTTCACCAAGTTCCGCGACGCGACGCTGCCGGACGCCGCCGCGGTGGAGGCCGACATCGTCGCCTCGGCGCAGCGCGGGTGGTTCGAGAACCTGTCCGAATTCACGCCCGACGTGCTCGCCGTGGGCATGCCGCTCGTGCTGGACGGCGAGCGGCTCGGCGTCTCGGTGGCCGGCCCGAACTTCCGCCTCCTCGACCGCCGGGCGGAGGCCGCCGCCAGTCTCGGCGCCGCGGTCCGGCGCATCCAGCAGCTTTTCGACAAGGGGGGCCGACGCCCGATGATCCGACGCATCTCCCTCGCGCTCGCCCGCTAG
>NZ_JBNFNU010000626.1:0-1605 GCF_057364445.1 Xanthobacter sp. BG11Y11_SDJG | reverse complement strand
CCGCCGCCGCCGCGAGGCGGGCGAGGCGTGCGGCGCGCGCCTCCTCCAGCCAGGCGAGCCAGGGGGGCAAGGCCGCCCTCGGCGCGGCTCGACACAAGGAGCGCCTTCGCCTGCGGATTGATGCGGGCGATGTTGTGCGTCAGCACCTCGGGGTTCGAGTCCACATAGGGCGCGAGATCGGCCTTGGTGATGAGGACGAGGTCCGCGCTCTCGAAGATGTCAGGATATTTCAGCGGCTTGTCGTCGCCCTCCGTGACCGACACCAGCGTCACGCGGTGGGTCTCGCCGAGGTCGAAGTCGGCCGGGCAGACGAGGTTGCCCACATTCTCGATGAACAGCACGCCGCCGGGCGGCAGCGGCAGCTTGTCGAGCGCATGGCCCACCATGTGGGCGTCCAGGTGGCAGCCCTTGCCGGTGTTGATCTGCACCGCCGGGGTGCCGGTCTCGCGGATGCGGCGGGCGTCGTTGTCGGTCTGCTGGTCGCCCTCGATGACGGCGGCGGGCAGGCGGCCGGCGAGCGCCTTCAGCGTCTCCACCAGCAGCGTCGTCTTGCCGGCGCCGGGGCCGGAGAGCAGGTTGAGCGCGAACACGCCACCCTCGGCGAGGCGGGCGCGGTTCTTCGCCGCCAGCGCCTCGTTCTTGGCGAGGATCGACGTCTCGATCTCCACCATGCGCGCCTGGGAGAGGCCCGGCGCATGGGCGCGGGCGGGGCCGGCGCCATAGTCCAGCGTGCGGGCCGCGCCATCGTGGACATGGCCGTGGTCATGGACATGGTCGTGCCCGCCGCCATGGGGATGGGCGTGGCCGTGGTCGTGCTCGTGGCTGTGGGCGGTGCCGTCCGCGTGGGTGTGCGCATGGCCGTGCGGATGGTCATGGTCGTGCGAATGGCCGTGCCCGTGCGCGTGCTGATGGTCGTGCGCATGGCTGTGGGTGGTGCCGTCCGCATGGGTATGGACGTGCCCATGCGCGTGATCGTGGTCGGGGGCGAGCGTCTGCTTGCTCTGCCCGTCGGAAAGGGTGGCGCCGTCGCCGCCGCAGCCGCAAACCGTGCACATCAGGTGACCTCCAGGTCCTTGATCTTCATCTCCGTGCCGCCGTTGGGCACCAGGCGCTCGCCGCCGCAGCGCGGACAGGGCGCGAGCCGGTGCGCCAGCGGCACGGTCTCGCAGCAGTCGAAGCACCAGCCGGTGCCCTCCTCCTCCAGCACCACCAGCTCGGCGCCCTCGACCAGCGAGCCGGCCATGACGATGTCGAAGCCGAAGCGCAGCGCCTCCACCTCGACACCCGCGAAGCGGCCGATGGCGAGGCGCACGCGCGAGACCTTCGAGAAGCGCTCGCGCTGGGCGGCCTCCTCGATCGCGCTGCGCAGGCTCTCGCACAGGGCCATCTCATGCATGGGCCGCCTCCGCCGCGGGGAAGCTCACAGGGACGCACGGATTGAGCGCCGACACCAGCAGCGGCGCGAGCCGCGCCCCCTCCGCCCCTGCCGGCAGCGTCGCCAGCGCAAGGTCCATGAGGCCGCCGGGTGCGAGCGTCCAGGCGCTGGGCGAGACCACACGATAGGCCGCGACGCGCCCGGACTGAACGCGCGCGCCATGGGCGAGC
>NZ_JBNFNU010000625.1:0-1607 GCF_057364445.1 Xanthobacter sp. BG11Y11_SDJG | reverse complement strand
CGCCGGCGGCGCTTTGCGGCGGCTGCTGTCGTCGGCGGCGCTCCTCGGAGGCGGCCTCCGCGCCCTCGGCCTCGGCGCTCTCCTCCTGGCCCTCAAGCGCCTCCTCGTCCTCCTCCTCGCCATAGTCCTCGTCGAGCAGGATGGAATCGGGCTGCACCACGCTCGTCAGGCGCGGCGCGGCGGGGGCCGGGGCGGCCGGGTCGCCCTTCTCGATGATGAAGGGCTGGTGGCCGGTGACGCTGTCGTCGGCCGAGATGGACAGCGTGACGGAGAAGCGCTCCTCCAGCTCGCGCAGGTGGGCGCGCTTCTGGTTCAGCACATAGAGCGCCACTTCGGTGCGGGTGCGCGCCACGAGATTGTGGGTGGTGGAGCGCAGCAGCTGCTCCTCCAGCGCGCGCAGAAGCTGCAGCGCCACCGAGGCGGCGGAGCGCACGTGGCCGGTGCCGCCGCAGTGCGGGCACACCTCGATGGAGCTCTCCAGCACGCCGGTGCGGATGCGCTGGCGCGACATCTCCAGGAGGCCGAAGTGCGAGATCCGGCCGATCTGGATGCGCGCCCGGTCGTTCTTCAGGCAGTCCTTGAGCTTGCGCTCCACCGACCGGTTGTTGCGCTTCTCCTCCATGTCGATGAAGTCGATGACGATCAGGCCCGCGAGGTCGCGCAGCCGCAGCTGGCGCGCGATTTCCTCGGCGGCCTCCATGTTCGTCTTGAGCGCGGTGTCCTCGATGTGGTGCTCGCGGGTGGCGCGCCCGGAATTCACGTCGATGGAGACCAATGCCTCGGTGGGATTGATGACGATGTAGCCGCCGCTCTTCAGCTGCACCACGGGCGAGAACATGGCGTCGAGCTGCTGCTCCACCCCGTAGCGGGCATAGATCGGCTGGCTCTCGCGATAGGGAATGACGCTCTTCGCATGGCTCGGCATGAGCATGCGCATGAAGTCTTTCGCCTCCTTATAGCCGGCCTCGCCGGCCACCAGGATGTCGTCGATGTCCTTGTTGTAGAGGTCGCGGATCGCCCTTTTGATGAGCGATCCCTCCTCATAGACGAGGTTCGGGGCGGAGGAGTTGAGCGTCAGCTCGCGCACCGTCTCCCACAGCCGCAGCAGATACTCGAAGTCGCGCTTGATCTCGACCTTGGTGCGGTTGGCGCCGGCGGTGCGCAGGATGATGCCCATCCCCTCCGGCACCTCCAGGTCCTGCACCACGTCCTTCAGGCGCTTCCTGTCCACCGCATTGGTGATCTTGCGGGAGATGCCGCCGCCGCGCGCGGTGTTGGGCATCAGCACCGAATAGCGGCCGGCGAGCGAGAGGTAGGTGGTGAGCGCCGCGCCCTTGTTGCCGCGCTCCTCCTTGACCACCTGCACCAGCATCACCTGGCGCCGGCGGATCACCTCCTGGATCTTGTAGGAGCGGGCGCGGCGCTGCGGCGCGCGCTCCGGCACCTCCTCCATGGCGTCGTCGTCGGCGCCGAGATTCTCGATCTCCTCTTCCTCGTCGATCTGGTCGACGTCGCTGTCCTCGTCGTCGTCCTCGTCGTCGGCGTCGGCCGGGCCGCGGGCGTCCGTCTCGGCCCGCTCGGCGGCGCGCGGCGCCGGGGCGTCATCG
>NZ_JBNFNU010000624.1:0-1611 GCF_057364445.1 Xanthobacter sp. BG11Y11_SDJG | reverse complement strand
GGCGAACCTCCTCGGTGGCTCGACCGCCATCGAGGCCACCAGAGCAGGCGACGAGGCGCGCGCGCGGCTCTGGCCACCGCGGCGCTCGGCTCTGTTCGTTCGCCGGCTCGGTCGCGACCTCCTGCTGGCGCTGTTCGCCCCGCCGCTCGCGAACCTCGCGCTGCAGTTCGGCCCGGCGGAATATTTCTCGCTGATGGTGCTCGGCCTCGTCGCCTCGGTGACGCTCGCCTCCGGCTCCATCGTCAAGGCGCTGGCGATGATCGTGCTCGGCCTGCTGCTCGGCCTGTCGGGGCAGGACATCTACACCGGCACGCCGCGCTTCACCTTCGACATGCAGGAGCTGGCCGACGGCTTCGACTTCGTCGCCGTCGCCATGGGCATGTTCGGCATCGGCGAGATCATCCGCAACCTGGAGGACGAGCACGGCCGCTCGCTGGTGGCCGCCAAGGTGAAGGGCCTGCTGCTCACCAAGGACGAGTTCAAGGCCATCATCGCCCCGGTGCTGCGCGGCACCGCCATCGGCTCGGTGCTCGGCATCCTGCCGGGCGGCGGCGCCATGCTGTCCTCGTTCGCCTCCTATTCCATCGAGAAGAAGGTCTCGAAGACCCCGAAGGAGTTCGGCAAGGGCGCCATCGCCGGCGTCGCCGGCCCGGAGAGCGCCAACAATGCCGGCGCCCAGACCTCCTTCATTCCCATGCTGACGCTGGGCATCCCGTCGAACCCGGTGATGGCGCTCATGATCGGCGCGCTCATCATCCAGGGCATCACGCCGGGGCCCAACGTGGTGACCGAGAAGCCGGACCTGTTCTGGGGCATCATCGCCTCCATGTGGGTCGGCAATGCCATGCTGGTGCTGCTCAACCTGCCGCTGATCGGCATGTGGGTGCGCCTTCTGACCGTGCCCTACCACCTGCTGTTCCCGGCCATCATCGCGTTCTGCTGCATCGGCGTGTACTCGGTGAACAACAACGCCTTCGACGTCTATTCCATGGCGCTGTTCGGCGTGCTCGGCTACGCGCTGGTGAAGCTCGACTGCGAGCCGGCGCCCATGCTGCTCGGCTTCGTCATCGGCCCGATGCTGGAGGAATATCTGCGCCGCGCCATGCTGATCTCGCGCGGCGACCCCATGGTGTTCCTCACCCGCCCGATCTCGGCGGTGCTGCTGATCCTCGCCGTGATCGCGCTGGTGGTGGTGCTGCTGCCCTCGGTGCAGAAGACCCGCGAGGAAGCGTTCAAGGAGTGAGCCGGCAAGGCGGCGGCGCCCCAGCCCGCCGCCCTCCCGCGCTGCCGCCGATTGCAGGCAAAAAAGTGCGCCTCCGCTCTTGTAAGGGCGGGGGCGTTTTGCTAAACGAACGCCTCCTTCCGGGGCCACCCGGAACGGGCGCATAGCTCAGTTGGTAGAGCAGCTGACTCTTAATCAGCGGGTCCTAGGTTCGAGCCCTAGTGCGCCCACCACTATCTCCCAAATCCTTGACCACCAGGACTTGGACCTCTCCCGCGCCCTGCAATAGGCGGGTCGAAGGGCCGTAGGCTTCCCGGCGCTCGCCCCGGCCGCGCCGGACGGTGCGGTCCGGCCGCGCTTGCACCGGCGCGCGGCGTTGCTCCACCGTG
>NZ_JBNFNU010000623.1:0-1615 GCF_057364445.1 Xanthobacter sp. BG11Y11_SDJG | reverse complement strand
GCCGAGAGATCGTCGAGGTCGCCGCGCGCGGCGGCGCGGCGAGGTCGCGCAGACGCGTGCGCTCGGCGGCGTTCGCGGTGGGCAAAGGCAGCGCCAGGTCGGCGGCGGGCAGGACGATGCAGGTCTGCTCCTGGTCGAACTGCACCGGCACGCGCAGCACCGCCACATGGGCCGCGCCCTCGCCCGGGCGGCCGGCAGCATTGCAGCACCCGCACCGGCCGCGCCTTGCCGCCGGTGAGGGTGCGGACCATGTTGCAGCCGATGGCCGTGACGAGGTCGTAGACCTGCCGGCCGCCGGGCGAGGGGCCGTCATAGATGCCGTAGCCGATGGCCACATGGTCGCCGTGCCGCTGGAGATAGACCGTGGCGCTGCGGGAATAGCCGATCTGGAGACCCACATAGTCGCGCAGAGCGTCACCCAGCGTCGGCGCCCGGGCCATCATCTCGCCGATCAGGCCGAGGGACAGGTGATCCGCCCGCTCGCCGAGCCGCAAGCCGAAGTCGGCACGGCCGGTGAGCCGCGCCGAGCGCTCCAGGAGACGGACCAGGGACGTCATGGGCAGCCGCGCCTCGGGCACCAGATCCTGTGGCGCGAGTCCCGTTTCCGCCAGCGCCTCGTCGAGCGAGCCTCCGAACTCGCTCAGCAAGGCCGGCACATGCGCGATCGGACCCACCCGCTGCATGGGCGTGCGCTGCACCTTCGGAGCCCCCTCGTCCTCAAATGGCAAGCTTTGATCTGCGTCATAGGCTAACCAAAGCTGACGGGGCAAGAGCAGGTTGCGGGGTATTGGTTGCGGCGTCAGGGCGCCGCGGCGCGGCATCGGGTCCGTCAGGGCGGGTCGGTGCCGCGCCATTTCTTCGGCGCGCCCAAGCCCCGCGGCGTCGTGATGCGATCGGGTCTTCACCCGCTGCCAGGCTTCAGGCATTGTCCCGTCCTTCCCCCAAGCGGGCTGCCTTCGGGCGCCCCGCCCATGCGAGGCGAATTCCGATGACCGACAAGACCTCCAATCCGGCCCGGTTCCGCAGCTCAGCGCTGGGGCTGGCGGCGGCGCTGGCCGTGCTTGCGTGCGGTGCCGCCGAGGCGCAGCAGGCGGCGCCGACGCAGCATGTGCCCCTAAAGAAGGCCATCGGCGTGCCGCATATCGACCGGCCGATCCCCTCGCTCGCGGTGCTCAATGCCGCCGGCGCGAAGCTTGAAGGCACCAAGCTCACCCTCACCGGTGTCGCCTCCAACACCATCGTGTTCGCCGACCGCCCGGTGCGCGCGGCCGGCCACGAGACGCTGAAGCAGTTCCTGATGCAGTGGGACGAGGGCAAGGATTCCTTCGCCGTCGACCCGCCCAACGCCACCGTCTCCGTGCTCGGCGCCAATCCCGGCGAGGTGTCGGACGTGGTGGTGGTGCTGAAGGCGCCGAAGCTCGACGGCACGACTCTGACCTTCGACGTCAAGGTGCTGGAAGGCACGCTGACCGCCGGCGGCCCGGCTGGCGGTGTTCATCGACGCCTGGGCTGTGCGCGGCCCCTATTGGCGGCGGCCGCGGTCCGTGTGGGCGGCCTTACTAACCATTGCGGCCGGTCTTACTCATGCGCCTGGTATGCCCATCCCTATTACCCG
>NZ_JBNFNU010000622.1:0-1618 GCF_057364445.1 Xanthobacter sp. BG11Y11_SDJG | reverse complement strand
GCTCGCGCTCGCCGCGCTTGGCGCCGCGCCCGCGCGCGCGGCCGGTCCGACCGAGGGCGCCACGCCGCCTTATGACGAGGATTTCCTGCGCCTCGCCGAGATCCTGGGCGCGCTGCATTATCTGCGTCCGCTGTGCGGCGTGACGGACGAGGCCCAGCGCTGGCGCGCCGAGATGCAGGCGCTGCTCGACGCCGAGCAGCCCTCCGAGGATCGCCGCGGGCAGATGATCGGCAGCTTCAACCGCGGCTATTCCAGCTATGCCCAGGTCTACCGCGCCTGCACCCCGTCCGCCCGCCTTGCCGTCTCGCGGCAGCTGGAGGAGGCGGGCAAGCTCGCCCACGACATCGTCGTGCGCTACGGCGGCAACTGAGGCCGCGGGCGGCCGGTGCGGGCGGCTCGGGCGCTCGGTGCCATCTTCCGGTCGGAATTAACCTTTCGGTTAGAACTGGGCTGCCCGCGGGGCAGAACGTGCTAAAGGTATCCCCGTCGCCGTTGGCGGCGCGGAGAACCGGCCCTTGTCCAGCTTGCCCCACGCCCAGATCCTCATTTCCGAAGCCGGCGAGACGGAAGCGGACGATCGCCACGCGGCGCTGGGCTACCTCAACGACGCCTGGGTCGAGGCCGTGCGTGACGGGCTGGACGAGGATTGCCTGGTCCAGGCGGCCCTTATCGCGGCGCTACGCAGCCTGGTCGCCACCTATGGCGAGGAGCCGTGCGCCGAATTCGTCGAGCGGCTCGCCGGCAAGGTGCGCGCCGGCGAATACACGCTGGTCGGCCGCGCCCACTGAGCGCGCGGCATCCCGCTCAGCCCTGATGTTCAGCCCTGGCCGTCCGTCAGCCGTGCGGCGAGCGCCGGCCTCGCGGGTTGAACGGGCCGTCGCACGCCGCGCCGAGGCGCCGGGCGCGGGCGAGTCCCGTTCGTGCCGAAGCGCACCTTGATCGCCTCCTCCACCCACTTCTCCTCCTGTGCCGCGCGCAGCGCTCGCGCCGGCCGCCGGCCGCCATGTGCGCGCGATGCCGGGCGATGGCGTCGTCGAATGCGGAAAGGCCCTCGCCGGTGGAGCGGACAGGCGCAGCACCGGCACCGCCCAGTCGCCCGCCCCGCCGGAGAGCGAGAGCGCGCCGGTCACCTCGGCGGCGGCGCGGCGCGCGACATCGGCCATGTCGGCCTTGGTGACGACGATGATGTCGGGCAGCTCCATCACGCCCGCCTTCATGAACTGCAGGCTGTCGCCGGAACCCGGCTGGATGCACAGCACCACCGTGTCCGCCACCAGCGAGATGTCGGCCTCCGACTGGCCGACGCCCACGGTCTCGACGATCACGAGGTCGTAGATCGCGCGCAGGAGCACCACCGCCGCCACCGCGTCGTCCGAAAGACCGCCGAGCCGGTCGCGCGCCGCCATGGAGCGCACGAACACCTGCCGGTCCTCGGGATCGGTCTGGATGCGCGCCCGGTCGCCGAGCAGCGCCCCCTTGGTGCGGCGCGAGGACGGGTCGACCGCCAGCACGGCCACCGAAAGGCCGGCGGCGCGGGCGCGGTGCACCAGGGCATTGGTCAGCGTGGACTTGCCGACGCCGGGCGGACCGGTGAGGCCCAGGAACGTGCGCCTGCGCG
>NZ_JBNFNU010000621.1:0-1632 GCF_057364445.1 Xanthobacter sp. BG11Y11_SDJG | reverse complement strand
TTCTGGTGCTGCTCGCCGCCGCCGCCGCCCGCGCGCGCCGCGCCGGGGGCCGGGAGCAGAAGCCCGGCGCGCTGACGCCGGACTACTGGGCCGGGCTCACCATCTGTCCGCGCGACCAGGTGGCGCCGCGCGACTACAACCGCTGCCTCTACGACGCCCAGCGCACCTCGGAATCGGCGCTGGAGGCGGAGGTCGGCAACGCCGTCGCGGTGATCGAATCGCGCTCGGATCTCGTGGCGGTGCAGCGCAGCCGCTGGAAGAACCTGCTCGACGAGGCGCAGTCGCGCTTCCTGATCTTCCGCAACTTCGACTGCCAGAGCGTCGCCCCGTTCGAGGGCAAGCGCGGCATCGGCAATTTCGAGCAGCGCACCTTGTGCCTGATCGAGGCCAACACGCGCCGGGCGCGCGAGCTGCGCGGGCGCTACGGCGACCCGCTGCCGGCCGCCCCCGAGGGTCCGAAGGGGCCGCAGGCGCGTCCCGGCGCCTGGGTGTCCCCACCAGCCCGCCCGTGGACTGAGCGCGGCGGACCGGTGGGCGCGGAATATGCTACAGGGCGAACCGAACGGCCTGAACGGGCCGGCATCGAGCGTGGCCGGACGCGGCGGCGCGGCAGCCAAGCGGAGGGGCGCGTGTCCAAGGTGATCTGCGTGGGCGAGGTGATGGTGGAACTGGCGCGGGGCTCCGACGGCCGCTTCGGCCTCGCCTTCGGCGGCGACACGTTCAACACCGCCGTCTATCTGGCCCGCGCCGGTGCCGAGGTGGGCTATGCCACCGCGCTCGGCGACGACGCCTTTTCCGCCGGCATCCTCGATTTGGCCCAGGCCGAGGGCGTGGACACGGGCACCGTGATCCAGGTGCGCGGGCGCAATCCCGGCCTCTATCTCATCACCACCGACGACGACGGCGAGCGCAGCTTCCATTACTGGCGCGACAGCGCCCCGGCGCGCATGCTGTTCGAGCTGGACGGCTGGCAGGCGGTGGCGGAGCAGATGGTGGACGCCAAGGCGGTCTATTTCTCCGGCATCACCCTCTCGCTCTATTCCAATGCCGGGCTCGGCCGCTTCCTCGCCACGCTGGAGATGGCCGGCGAGGCGGGCGCGCTGCGGGTGTTCGACGGCAATTTCCGCCCGCGCGGCTGGGGCGGCGATCTCGCCCGGGCGCGCACCGTGTTCGCCGAGGCGCTGAAGCGGTCGTCCGTGGCGCTCCCCACCTTCGAGGACGAGGCGGCGCTGTGGGGCGACGCCTCGCCCGCCGCCACCATCGAGCGGATCACCACCTATGGCGTCGGCGAAGTGGTGGTGAAGAACGGCGCTGGCGGCGCGCTGGTGCATGCGGAGGGGCGCACCTTCGAGGTGCCGGTGGGGCGGGTGGTGAGCCCGGTGGATACCACCGGCGCCGGCGACAGCTTCAATGCCGGCTACCTCGCCGCGCGCCTGGCCGGCGTCTCGCCCGAGGCGGCGGCGGAGGCCGGGCATCGGCTCGCCGGCGAGGTGATCATGCATCGCGGCGCCATCATCCCGCGCGCGGCGGCGAGCGCCACCCACCGACTGAACGTCAGGCTTCGGTCATCAGCCGGGCGGCGGCACCGCCGCCTGGCCGAGCGCGAGGCCGCCATCATTGGCCGGCGCCCTC
>NZ_JBNFNU010000620.1:0-1639 GCF_057364445.1 Xanthobacter sp. BG11Y11_SDJG | reverse complement strand
CCCGGGGCATCCGGCGGCGACGGCCGGCGGCTGGGGCGCTGGCGGCGTGTGCGCGGCGAGGGTCTGCGCGGGAGGAGTCTCGGCAAGGCTCGCGGAGAGGGTGACGGACATGGCAGTTCCAAGGGACGCCCGGCGTCGTGCGGCGCCGGCTCATTCGGCTCCGTGCCCGCACCGGCGCAGGCGGCAGGGGTGGGCCGTTCCGGGCCATGGAACCTTGACGGGGGTCAAGTGTCCATCCCGCCGGGTCGAAATTATGACCCGCACCGCCGTGCCGACCCGCACCGCCCGCGCCGCTTGACAAGGCCGGGCGGAGCCGGGACATCCCGCTGGGCGGCCGGTGTGCCGCGCAACGACCGGCGCCGCGCCAGGGCGGCCGGACGGGGAGAACGAGATGACCGAGGAACAGCGCCTCATCAAGGAAACCGCCGCCGCCTTCGCCCGCGACGTTCTGGCGCCCGGCGCCGCGCGCCGCGACAAGGAGAAGGCGATCGAGCCCGCGGTGCTGAAGGGCCTCGCGGACCTCGGCTTCCTCGGCATGACGGTGCCGGAGGCCTATGACGGCGCCGGCGCCGATTATGTCAGCTATGCCCATGCCCTCATGGAGGTGGCCGCCGGCGACGGCGCGGTCTCCACCCTCATGAGCGTCCACAACGCCCCCTTCAACGCCATCCTGGAGCGCTACGGCTCCGACGCCCAGAAGGAGGAGGTGCTGCGCCCCGCCGCGCGCGGGGAATTCATCGGCGCCTTCGGCCTGACCGAATCCGACGCCGGCTCGGACGCCGGCGCGCTGAAGACCCGCGCCGTGCGGCGCAACGACCGCTATGTCATCAATGGCGGCAAGGAATTCATCACCTCGGGCCGGATCGGCGGCTGGATCGTGCTGTTCGCCAAGGTGGAGGGCTCGGCCGCCCGCAACCCCATGACCGCCTTCCTCGTGCCCACTTCGGCGAAGGGCTATGTGGTGGCGAAGGTGGAGGACAAGCTCGGCCAGCGCGCCTCCGACACCTGCTCGCTGCGCTTCGAGGACCTGGAGGTGCCGGCCGACTACCGCATCGGCGAGGAGGGCGAGGGCTACCGCATCGCTCTGTCGTCGCTGGAGACCGGGCGCATCGGCATCGCCGCCCAGTCGGTGGGCATGGCGCGCGCGGCCTATGAGGCGGCGGTCGCCTATGCCAAGGAGCGGCGCGCGTTCGGCAAGGCGATCATTGAGCACCAGGCGCTGGCTTTCCGTCTCGCCGAGATGCGCACGGATCTCGAGGCCGCCACCCAGCTGGTGCTCAACGCGGCGCGGATGAAGGACGACGGCCTGCCCTGCCTCACCGAGGCGGCGATCGCCAAGCTGTTCGCCTCCGAGGCGGCGGAACGCATCGTCTCGCGCGCGCTCCAGACCTTCGGCGGCTACGGCTATCTGGACGACTTCCCGCTGGAGCGCATCTATCGCGACGTGCGCGTGTGCCAGATCTACGAAGGCACCAGCGACATCCAGAAGATCATCATCTCCCGCGCCATCGCCGGCGCGGCCTGACCGCCCGGACCAGGCGTCGCGCTCACAAGGCGCGGCGGACCTTGCCGGCGAAGGCCCGGCGCGGCGCCGGAACGAGCCGGCGGTGGAGCTTGATCGCTGCCCGCTTCAGCTGGC
>NZ_JBNFNU010000619.1:0-1646 GCF_057364445.1 Xanthobacter sp. BG11Y11_SDJG | reverse complement strand
AGTCCGCGATCGCGGCGCCGGCCCGCCGCGGCGAGCCGGTAGCCCTGGTGTTCGCCCTCCCGGCCGGCCTCCCGCACCACGAGGCCCGCGTCCATGGCGTCGCGCAGGACCTGGAGGACATGGGTGCGCGAAAGGCGGAAGCGCCGCGCGAGCTCCGCCACCGTGGGCGGCGGCGCGCCCGCCTCGCCCGCGACCAGAAGCGCGAACAAGAGGATGATGCCGCCGTCCCGGTCGGCGAACGGCGCAAGGCGCGGCGCGGCGTCGAGCACGCGGAAGCCGCACCGGAAACTCTCGCCGATGGCGGTCACCAGCGCCCGGCAGAACGGCGGATCGTCGAGCACCGCCAGCGCCTGCGTGGCCACGGCGCCGAGCGGTTCCATGGCGGCGAAATGCAGGCGCCATCGGTGCGGAACGACTCCCACATGCGCGCGGCGGCGCCAGCGGCCGCTCGCGCCGGTCGCCCTTGCCGTCCGCGAGCGAGGTAGCCGCTCCAGCGCATGAGGGCGAGCAGCGCCTTGGCGCGCCCGTGGCTGCACAGCCCCGTCTCGTGGCACAGGCCGGTCATGCGCGCGGCCGTGATGCCCGCGCCCTCCGGCTGGGCGTCGAGATAGAAGGCGAGGAACGAGAACATCATGCGCCCGCGGTCGTTCAGCACGCGGTTGAGCAGGGGGTGGTTGTCGTAGGCCTCCACCGTGCCCCGCGCCGCGGCCAGCATCGCCGCCTCGAAGCCGGCGGACGCCTTGAGGGCCGCCTGCGCCTGCGGTCCCGCTCCCGCGGCGAGCCAGTCCGGCCATGCTTCGGCAGCATCGGTGAGGGGGGCGAGCATGGCCCCGGTCGGCTGGGGCATGCCGCTCGGTCCGTCTTGCGCAGTCCTGCGGCGGGGGCCGCTTTTGATGCGCATTCTAGGGGGCGATCGGCAGGATTTGAACCAACCGGCCGCCAGAAATCGCCGCCCCCTCGGTCCCAGCGCGGCCAGCCTCGGACCCCGCCCGGGCGCCGATTTCCGGCGGGACGCAGCTTGTGCCGGCCTTTCGCAGCGGAAGATGCAGCACAACTTCGCCATTGGCTGCGCCGGCTTCGCGGCTCTAATGGCGCCCGGAGGCAGGATCGCCTGATTCGACCGGCGAAGGCTTTCGAGTGACCGCCCCCAGGTTTGCGCCCGGTCCCCGCTGCCGGTGGATGGGGACTTCGGGCTTCGGCGCATGCGGGCGCCAACAAGGGAGTAAAGCCATGTCCAAGATCGCGCATCTCGTGCTGGCCGGCGCGGCCGCAGCTTTGGTCTTCGGCGCAGCGCCCCAGCCGGCGCATGCGGTGGTCTATTGCAAGACCGTGGGCGTACCCAAGGGGTGCGTCGCCCGTCCGGCGGCCCCGGCTGCCCGCGCTGCGGTCTATTGCACCCGTCCCGGATATCCGTGGGTTGCGTTGGCGGCGTCGGAGCTCCGGGCGTCGGCGCGCCCCGGCCCCGGCGTGGCCCCGGCCAATCTCGGCGGTCCGGTGAACCGCGTCGGCGTCCGCTGAACCGCCCCGATCCATAAGCAAGGAGAACACCCCATGAAGACCACGATTGCCGCGACTGCGCTCGCCCTCGCGACCCTCGCTCTCGGCCGGCGCTCCGGCGCGCGCCGACAGGGCCGCGGCCGACCAGT
>NZ_JBNFNU010000618.1:0-1646 GCF_057364445.1 Xanthobacter sp. BG11Y11_SDJG | reverse complement strand
CGCTGCGTCTGGCTGGGCCAGGGCATGCCAGCGCCAGCCGCGCGGCGCAATGCCTCCGCGCGCGGCGGCGCTCGCGCTCGCCACCGGCAATCAGTCGGCAACGCCGGCCGTCGCCTCATCTACCATCGAACCGGCCCGGCCGGCGCGCGCATCGACATGGCGAGCCTCACCGCGCCGCACCTCGCCGCCACCGCGCCGCCTTCGGTGAGCCACATGGACCTTGCGGCGACGCTCGCGGACCCCGCGGCGGCGCGCGTGCTGTTCACCTGGAACAACAACATCATGGCCTCCTCGCCCCAGCAGGCGGCGCTTGGGGCGGCGCTGAAGCGCGAGGACCTGCTCCATGTGGCGGTGGACATCTTCCACACCGACACCACGCGCTTCGCCGACTACGTGCTGCCGGCGGCGAGCTTTCTCGAGTTCGACGACCTGATCCTCTCTTATTTCGACCTCACCATCTCGGCCCAGGCCAAGGCCATGGAGCCCATGGGCGAGAGCCTGCCGAACCAGGAGATCTTCCGCCGGCTGGCCGCCGCCATGGGGCTCGACGATCCGGAGCTGTTCGAGAGCGACGAGGCGTTGCTCGCCCGCCTGCTGGCGCAGACGCCTTTCAGCGGCACCTTCGCCGACCTCGCCGCGCGCGGCACCGTGCGCGCCTTCCCCGAACGGCGGGTGCCGTTCGCCGGCGGCGTATTCCCCACCGCCAGCGGCAAGGCCGAGATCGCCTGCGCTGCGGCCGAGGCGGCGGGCTATCCGCGCACCCCCTACCCGCACGCCGACGCTCCGCCGCCGAGCGGCCGGTTCCGCGTGCTCTCGCCGGCCTCGCTCTGGCAGATGAATTCCAGCTACGGCAACGACGAGAAGATCCTGAAGCAGCTTGGCGCGCCGCGCGTGTTCGTCCATCCGGACGACGCCGCCGCCCTCGGCCTCACGGAAGCCGACGAGGTGGTGCTCGGCAACACGGTCGGCCGGCTCGCGGTGACGGTGGCGGTCTCCGCCGAGGCGCAGCCGGGCATGTTCGTGATCCACAAGGGCCGCTGGCCCGGCCTCGACACGTCGGGGGCGAACGTCAACGTGCTGTTCGACGGCGCCAAGGCGGACATCGCCGAGAGCACGTCGGTCCACGGCGTGGAGGTGGGCCTTCTCGAGGTCCGCAAGGCGCGGGAGGCCATGCCCGCATGAGCCGTCCGGTCCTGATCGTCGGCGCCGGCCCCGCCGGCATGTTCGCCGCCTTCGCGCTCGGCCAGCTCGGGCTCGACGCAATGCTGGTGGACGCGCTGCCGGCCATGGGCGGGCAGTGCGCCGCGCTCTATCCGGAAAAGCCGATCTACGACATTCCCGGCCGCCCCCAGGTGACGGCGGGTGCGCTGGTGGAAGACCTCGCGGCGCAGATGGCACCCTACGCCCCCGAATTCCGTGGCGGGCAGGCGGCCATCGCCATCGACGACGCGCCGGGCGGTTTTTCGGTGCGCCTCGCGGACGGGACGGCGATCGCCGCTGCGGCGGTGATCCTGGCGCTGGGCGGCGGCGCCTTCCGGCCGAACCGCCCGCCCATTCCTGGCATCGAGGCCTATGAGGGACGCTCGGTGCATTACGCGGTGCGCAGCCGGGCCGCCTTCGCCGGCCGCCGCGTGGCCGGAGGAGCG
>NZ_JBNFNU010000617.1:0-1647 GCF_057364445.1 Xanthobacter sp. BG11Y11_SDJG | reverse complement strand
ATTGGCACCGGCCGGTCCAGCGGGCGCTCGGGCGCCATCGCCTCGGCGCGCCGCTCGATCGTCTGCACCGGCTCGGCCGGCGGACGTTTCGGCCGGCGCCCGGCGACTGGTCGGCCCGCGTCAAGCTCCAGCGTCAGAGCCTCCTGGATCGCCGAGAGCGCCGCCTCCGTCGGATCCTGGATCTTCTTCGGGTTCTTCATGTCGCTGCCGCCTCTGCCGCCGGGAAGGGTACGGGAATACAAGTGTTCCGCCCCGCCGCCGATGCCTCGTGCTGTCCCCTTTCCGCGCCCCGGAAGGATGCGGAATTGGTTTACCATGCCTTATCTTAGCCGCACCTCCGTAGGGATTGAACCAGCCGCGCCACGATTATGAAGATATCGTTAACGCCGCGACCTCGGCACTGGCGCGGGCCGGCGCGGGCGGCTATAGGGCGCTCTTCCCCACCGCGGCAGCGCCGGCGCGCCCGAGATCGGCGGCTTCCGCAGGCAGGCACAGGGCGAGATCAGGCATGGTCGCCATCACTTTCATCGAGTTCAGCGGAACGGTCCACACGGTGGAGGCCCAGGAGGGCGCCACGGCCATGGAGGCGGCGGTGCGCAACGGCGTGCCGGGCATCGACGCCGAATGCGGCGGCGCCTGCGCCTGCGCCACCTGCCACGTCTATGTGGACGAGGCCTGGCGCGAAAAGGTCGGCGAGCCCTCGCCCATGGAGGAGGACATGCTCGATTTCGCCGCGGAAGTGGCGCCCAATTCGCGCCTGTCCTGCCAGATCAAGCTCACGCCCGCCCTCGACGGCCTGGTGCTGCGCCTGCCCGAGCGCCAGGGCTGAGCGGGCTTAAGGCGCCGGGCTGACCGGGCTGATGGGTTGACCGCCCACCCGCCCCTCACCACCGTCGCCCTCCGGCTTGACCGGAGGGCCCATGGACCGATGCACGTCTTTCCGAGCCGGCGCGTGGATGCTCCGGTCAAGCCGGGGCATGACGGCGGGAGGGGAATGGCTACGGCTTAGCTCGCCCCCGACAAGCGGCAGGGCTGCGCTCCCGCAACGGCACCCCGGTCAGCTTTCCTTTACCCGTCCGGCGCCACAATATCGCCGAGGCCCGTTAGGATAAGCTATGGCGACCGTCACCGACCTTGCCGAGAGATCCTCTGCCGTGATGCCCGGCGCCGCTAAGCCGCCCACCATACTCGTGTTCGATTCCGGCCTCGGCGGTCTGTCGGTGTTCCGCGAGATCGCGCGGGCGCGGCCGGACGCCGCCTTCGTCTACGCCGCCGACGATGCCGGCTTTCCCTATGGCGACCTCACCGAGCGCGCCCTGGTGGCGCGGGTGGACGAGGTGATGGGCCGTCTCATCCATGCGGTGCGGCCCGATCTGGCGGTGATCGCTTGCAACACCGCCTCCACCGCCGCGCTGCCGAGCCTGCGCGCGCGCCATGCCATTCCCTTCGTCGGCACCGTGCCGGCGGTGAAGCCGGCCTGCGCCGCCTCCCGCACGCGGCGGGTGAGCATCCTCGCCACGCCGGGAACGGTGCGGCGCGACTACACCGTCGAACTGGTGCGCGCCTTCGCCGAGGACTGCGCCGTGGACCTGGTGCCGAGCCCGCCGCTCGCCGCGCTCGCCGAGGCGGTGCGTGGCGGGTCGGAGG
>NZ_JBNFNU010000616.1:0-1655 GCF_057364445.1 Xanthobacter sp. BG11Y11_SDJG | reverse complement strand
AGAGCCATGCGGTCGAGGGCGATCAGCGCCGGCCGCGTCGAGCGCGGGCGCACCACCGCCGCGGCCGCGCCGCGCACCAGCACCTCGGGCACCAGCGGGCGGGTATTGTAGAAGCCGGACTGCACCGCGCCATAGGCGCCGGCGGTCATCACCGCCAGCAGGTCGCCGGCCTTCAGCTGCGGCAGCGGCCGGTCGAGGGCCAGGAAGTCGCCGGTCTCGCACACCGGCCCCACCACGTCCGCCAGCACCAGCGCCGCGTCGGCCGCGGGCGCGGCGACCGGGATGATGTCGTGGTGCGCCTCGTAGAGGGTCGGGCGGATGAGATCGTTCATCGCCGCGTCGACGATGACGAAGGTCTTGCCCTCGCCCTGCTTCACCCGGATCACGCGCGTGACCAGGATGCCGGCATTGGCCACGATCATGCGCCCCATCTCGAACACCAGCGGCAGATCGAGCCCGCCGAGCGCGCGCTCCACCACCCGCGCATAGGCGTCGGGCGCGGGCGCACCGGATCGGAGGCCGCATAGGGCACGCCGAGCCCGCCGCCGAGGTCGAGATGGTGCAGCCGGTGGCCGGCCGCCATCAAATCGCGCGCCAGCTCCGCCAGCAGGGTCACGGCGTTGTCGAACGGCGCCATGTCGGTGATCTGGCTGCCGATATGCATGTCCACGCCGGCGATGGCGAGGCCGGGCAGCCGCGCGGCCACGTCATAGACCTCCCGCGCGCGGGAGATCGGGATGCCGAACTTGGTGGCCGACTTGCCGGTGGAGATCTTCTTGTGGGTCTTCGCGTCCACGTCCGGATTGACGCGGATGGAGACCGGCGCCGTGCGCCCGAGGCTCGAAGCCACCTGCGAGAGCAGCAGCAGTTCCGGCTCGCTCTCCACATTGAAGCACAGGATGCCGGCGGCCAGCGCCTGCGCCATCTCCTCCTGGGTCTTGCCGACGCCGGAGAAGACGATGCGCTGCGCCGGAACGCCGGCCTGCAGCGCGCGCAGCAGCTCGCCTGCGGAAACGATGTCCGCCCCCGCGCCGAGCCGCGCCAGCGTGGCGATCACCGACTGGTTGGAATTGGCCTTCAGCGCGTAGCACAGCGTCACGTCGCGGTGCGCGAACGCCTCCATGAACACGCGGTAGTGCCGCTCCAGCGTGGCGGTGGAATAGCAGTAGAAGGGCGTGCCCAGGGTTTCGGCGAGGGGCGTGAGGTCGACGTCCTCGGCGTGGAGGCTGGCATCGCGATAGGAAAATGGTGCATCGGCGGCGGCTGGCTGAGCGCTTTCGGGCGCGGACGGGAGTGGCGTTGCGAAACGCGCGAAGCCGAATGTCTAGAGCATTTCCGCGCGACGTGGATACCGGTTCGCCGGAAGAAAATGCGCACGTTCCGCAGAGCGGCGAGGCGCGCCCGCTTGGGCCGATGGCGCGGCCGCCGTGGCGCGCCGCCCCGCTTCCGCCGATCGGCTCAGAGAAGGCCGTCGAGATGAACGGCTGGTTGGGACGCCGGGCGCCTTGAGCTGTTCGGGTGTGGCGGAGGAATTCTTGGTCGAGCCGGACTGCCAGCCGGTGCTGCCGCCCGACGCGCCCAAGAGCGACGGGGTCGAGGAGGCGCCGCTCTTGCCGGAGCCGCTCTCGGCGCTCGCCGCCGGCGGTGCGGGTGCG
>NZ_JBNFNU010000615.1:0-1660 GCF_057364445.1 Xanthobacter sp. BG11Y11_SDJG | reverse complement strand
CGGCCTTCCGGGCCAGCGCGCGCGCACCGCCCCGCACCATGGCTTTCCGCCGGGCCGGTGGAGTCGAGCGTGACCACGAAGGCGCTCGCCTGCGCGCCCGCCGAGCCGCTCCAGGAGTCGACGCCGCCCGGCATCGCCGAAAGAACACCGGCTGGGCCGCGCTGGCGCTCCACCGCCGCGCGCACCGGGTCGGCGTCGACCGCCACGAAGGGCACATTCTCGCGCACGAGGATCGCCGCCACCGTGCGGCCGACGCGGCCGAAGCCGCCGATCACCACATGGCCCGCGAGCGGGACCATGTCGGCCGGCGCCTCCAGATCGCGCGCATCCGCCCGCTCCAGCCGCGCGCCGAGCCTTCGGCCGAGCCGCGCCATCAGCGGGGTGAGGGCCAGCGTGATGACCACCGCCGTCACCAGGGCGCTCAGCTGCGCCGGGTCCACCAGCTTGCGCGCGGCGAGGAGGCCCAGCACCACCAGCGCGAACTCGCCGGTCTGGGCGAGCAGAATGGAGGCCTCGGCCGCCACCGGCCGCGGCGTGCCCATGAGGCGTACGGCGGCGTAGGTGAAGACGACCTTCACCGCCAGTACCGCCACCACCACCTGGACCAGGAGCCACGCATGCGGCAGCACGCCGGCGAGGTCGACGCTCATCCCCACGGTGACGAAGAACAGGCCGATCAGCAGGCCCTTGAACGGCTCCAGGTCGATCTCGATCTGGTGCCGGTAGGCGGTCTCCGACAACAGCATGCCGGCGAGGAAGGCGCCAAGCGCGGCCGAAAGCCCGGCGGCGTGGGTGAGGCCGGCGGCCCCCACCACCACCACCAGGGTGATGGCCATGATGAGGTCGCGCAGCCCCGTGCTGGCGGCGAGCGCCACCAGCGGCGCCAGCACGAAGCGCCCGGCGAGCAGGATCGCCACCACCGCCGCCGCCGCCTTGCCGAGGGCGGAGAGCGCGAGCCACGCCACGTCGCCCGACTGCGGTCCGAGCAGGTCCACCGCCAGCAGGATCGGCACCACCATCAGGTCCTGGAACAGCAGCACCGCGATCACCAATTGCCCGAAGGCGGTGAGCGAGCGGTGCTCGGAGACGAGCAGCTGGGTGACGACCGCGGTGGAGGAGAGCGCCAGCGACAGCCCCACCACCAGCGCCAGCCCCGGATGGCCGAACGGCAGATAGAGCAGGGCCGCGAGCGGCGCCGCGCACAGCGCCACCTGGAGCGCGCCGGCGCCGAACACCTCGCGCCTGAGCGCCCACAGCCGCGCCGCCGAGAATTCGAGCCCCAGCAGGAACAGGAGGAAGATCACGCCCAGCTCGCCGAAGGGCGCTACCCGCTCCGGGCTGGAAATGGTGATGAAGCGCACCAGCGGCGCATCGTCGGCGAAGCGGCCGAGCCCGTGCGGGCCGAGCAGCATGCCGATGGCGATGAAGCCCACCACCGCGCCGATGCGCGCCCGGTGGAACAGCGGCACCAGCACGCCGGCGGCGATGAGATAGACCATCGCGTCCTTGAGCACTGTCTCCGGCACGCTTCCCCCTGACCGCGCTATCGCCGCAGCGGAAGCTTACGCCTGCGCGCCGCCCGCCGGTATCCCCGCGCGATGCGCGCCTGCGTCACGGCACGTCGGGCACCGCGGCCGCGACCTGGCCCTGACGCGCCGCA
>NZ_JBNFNU010000614.1:0-1667 GCF_057364445.1 Xanthobacter sp. BG11Y11_SDJG | reverse complement strand
CGCCGGCTCGGTCATGGCCCCGATCCTCCGCGCTGGAAATCCACCGCGCCGAGGAAGCGCGTTTCCTCGTCCGGATCGAGGAAATCGCCATCCGGCGCCGGCCCGCTCACTCCACCAGGCTGTGCGCCTCCCACTCCTGCCGCGGCACCTCGGCGCCGAGCTGGTAGCGGAAGTCCTCCACCTCCATGCCGTCGGCGCTGGTGCGGCACTGATAGGCGAGGTGGTACCAGTGGCCGCGGCTGCGGACCGCGGCGCCGGGCGCCGAGATGCTCTCCTTGCCGAGCTTCGGATCGGCGAAGGCATAGGCCACCACCTCCTCCGGCCGCATGCTCTTGTCGTCGCGGCCGAGCTGGCCCATGGCGCGGGCGTTGCAGCGCTGCTCGATGCGGGTCGCCAGGTCCACGTGAAGCATCATGTCGTCGCGGTGCGCCCCGGCGGCCGGGCCGGCGAGGAGCGCGACGGCGGCCACCAGGGCCAGGGCCGTGCGGAAGGCACGCTGCATCAGGCCGCTCCCGAATCAGGATGATCCATCGGCGCGCATGTACGGCCCGTTCGTGGCGGGGATGGGACCACGGCGGGCTGCCGGAGGGGCAGGCCGGAGCCGCTCCCGCCGTTCGGCCTTAACGCCTTGTCAGGGTTAATCGCTGCTTAAGCATCCCGTGGCAAATTGCGGCCATGGTCGGTGAAACATGGGTCGTCCCGTGATGTGGCGTAAGGTTCTGCCTCTCGGCGCAGCGGCGCTCGCGGCGTCTGCGGCTCTGGCCGCGGACCCGGTGCCGCGCCTCGGCAAGGCCGGCGACTTCTCGCTCGCCTCGCCGGAGGTGCACGAAGGGCCGGAAAGCGGCTGGTATCTGCGCGGTGACGCCGGCTATGTGGCGCCGCGGTCGGGCGCGGTGACCTCCGCCGCCGCCCCCCTCAATCCCTCCCCGGACTACGGCTCCGGCTGGTCGATCGGCGGCGGCTTCGGCTACGATTTCTCCGGCCCGTTCCGGGTCGACGGCACGATCGACTATTTCTCCCTCGGCAGCACCGCGACGCTCGCCGGCGACGTGGGTGCAAGCGCCACGGTGGGCATGGCGAACCTCTATTGGGACGTGGGCACCTTCGCCGGCTTCACGCCCTATGTGGGCGGCGGCATCGGCTTCGGCATCGTCTCGCTGGATGCTCCGGCAGGTTATGCCCAGGGCAACAGCTGGAACTTCGCCTATTCGGTCTCGGCGGGCGTCAGCTATGCCTTCACCTCGGCGCTGAGCATCGATCTCGGCTATCGCTACGTCAATCTCGGCTCCGCCTCGGCGCCCATGCCGGCGGGCAGCATCCCGCTGGAGGTGGAGGGCCTCTCCGCCCACCAGGTGCGGCTCGGCGTGCGCTACGCCATGCGTTGAACGGCGCGCCGCGCCCAGAAGGGCGCATCGGGCCAGCGCCGCTCCAGGCGGGCGTAATAGGTGCGCAGGTCCATCGTCTCCGCCTCCAGCGTCCGGTAGTCCTCGGCCCAAAGCGCGAGGTCCGGCGCCGTTCCCTCAGGCAGCGCGTCCGCCACGGCCGCGCCGGCGCGCGATCCCATGAGCACGGCGGCGGCGATGCCCTGCGAGGACAGCGGATCAAAGGTCATGGCCGCATCGCCGGCGGCGAGCCAGCCCGGAGCGTGGAGCCTCGTGGCGCTCGCG
>NZ_JBNFNU010000613.1:0-1669 GCF_057364445.1 Xanthobacter sp. BG11Y11_SDJG | reverse complement strand
CGGCGCCTCGACGATCTCTGCGGCGCGGGTGCGCCATGCCTTGCGCCCGCGCTGATGACCGGCGAGGCGGGGCGGGACCAGGTGGCGCGGGAGCTGGCCGTCAGCACGCGCACATTGGCGCGCCAGCTCGCCGCGCGCGGCACCACCTTCGAGGACATCAAGGACCAGGTGCGCGGCACCGTGGCGCGCGAGCTTTTGGCGCTCACCGAACTGCCCATCGGCCGGGTCGCCGAGGCGCTGGACTACACCACCCACAGCGCTTTCGACCACGCCTTCCAGCGCTGGACCGGCACCACGCCCAGCCGCTGGCGCGCCTCCCAGAGCGAGGACTGAGCGCCCGTCCGGCAATCGGAAAGGGGCCTGGCCGCGACCACCGCAGTCAGGCCCGGGCTTGTTCTGGCCATCCATACGCGGCTCAAGGATCTGCGGGAGCCCCGGGCACCCCTCTCTGAGATTGTCCAAACGGGCTGCGGCCGACGCTACCGCACCCGCGCCACCGCGGCGGCGATGGCGGCGAGCTTGTCGGTGGCCGAGCCGGTGCAGCAGATGGGATTGTCGGCGAAGGTGGCGAAGCCGCAATCGGGGTGCAGCAGCACCCGCTCGCGCCCGAACAGGTCGACGGCGTGGGCGATGCGCGCGGCGACCGCGTCCACCGCCTCCACCTGGGGGTCCTTCTGGTTGACCACGCCGACGCCGATGCGGGCGTCCTGGGGCAGCCCCTTCAGGATCTCCATCTCCCCGCGCGCGGGGTACACATCTCCAGCAGGTAGGCGCCCACCCGCACGTCGGCGAGCGTCGCCACCAGCGGCGTGTAGGAGCCCGAAAGCGCGACGCTCTCGTCCGGCGTCCAATTGCCCCGGCACACGTGGAGCGCCGTGCGTTCGCGCGGGAAGCCGTCGAGCACCGCGTTGAGCAGATCGCGGGCAAACGCCAGCTCCTCCTGCGGCGCGAGCGATTCCGAGAGCGCGCCGCACATGAAGGAGCGCTTGCTCTTGGCGCCCGAGAACACCACCTCGGACAGCACCGGCTCGTCGAACTGGATCAGCGCGGCGCCGGCATCCATCAATTCCGCCAGTTCCTCGCGCAGCACGCGGACGATGTCGGCCGACAGTTCCTCGCGGCTGTCATAGGCGCGGTCAGAGATGCACTCCATCCACATGGTGCGGGTGAGGAGATAGGGGCCCGGCAGCGCCACCTTCACCGGCTTTTGCGTCACGCTGCGGGCGAAGTCCACCTCGTGCGCCACCAGCGGGCGCGAGCGCGAGAGCTTGCCGAACACCGCCGGGTGGCGCACGTCGCCGGCCGGGATGTCGAGGGCGCGCAGCTCGGCCTCGAACTCCTCCGGGTGGTCCACCAGCGGCAGCAGGTCGGTGAGCGGGATGAGCTGGCAATTGTCGAGGCGGCTGGCGACGAAGCTGGCATAGCTGTCGCGGCGCTGCTCGCCGTCCGTCACCACGTCGACGCCCGCTTTCTCCTGCGCGGCGATGGCGAGGCGGACGGCATCGTCCGCGGTCTCGTGGAACGCCGCCTCCGGCAGGCGGCCCTCCACATAAGCGTGCATGGCGTCGATCATCCAGCGCGGGCGCGGCCAGGAGCCGATACCCATCACCGCCAGCGCGGGAATGGCCGGGGCGGCCACCGGCACGCGCGCGGGCGCCGCGCGGCGGGT
>NZ_JBNFNU010000612.1:0-1671 GCF_057364445.1 Xanthobacter sp. BG11Y11_SDJG | reverse complement strand
GCCATCCGCCGGCGCGCCCGCCACCGGCGTGGCACTGGACCGATCTGTGGGCCTGCCGTCATGGTGTCCCCGCCTGTGGAGGCACCGCGGCACCGCGACCGAGGTCGCCCCGCAGGTGCGCGATGGATCCCGCTGCGAATCCGGACCGGCCGCGCCGGCGTCCGGATCGGGCGGCCGCTGCTGCCGGGCGCGCCGCGACTCAAGCGTTAAGCGGCCGTGCGTTAACCGTCGGTTTACGGGCCGGGACCGGCGCCGGGGCGCGCGAGGCCCGATGTTACCGTTATCCGGCGCCCGGACCGGGCCGCGGCGCGCAAGAACCTTGCCAAGCACGAAGCCGGACGGGTAAGTAAAGACGGTACACGGTTCGCGTTCCGGCCAGGGCCCTTCGGCTTGCGGCGGCCGCGGCTGCCGCGGGCGATGACCCGGTGTGCGGCTGTCCTCCCCCCAGGAGCCGGCCGCCAGGGTCTGGCCTTGTCCCGCTTCCCGCCTCTCACGGCGGCGCGTGGACGGCGGGCATCCTCGGGGATGTCCGGGCGTCGGCCCTTCGCCGCCTTCGTCCATCGGCCCTTCGGTTCGATCTGGGGAATCGCGCGGACGTGTACGATGGCTGCACCGGGGCTCGCCCCGGCTCCGGCCGGACCCGTCATCGAGGAACGAGTAGCCGAGGGCATGGATCTTTCTCCGCACGACCGGCGCGCTCATCGCGCCCCCGTGTGCCCCGACGCCGAGGGTGTTCGCAACACGCCCGGGCGCGATCGTTCCTCTACCTCCACACGTCATCACATCCGGCGTTCCAGCGGCGTCCGGGCGGGCCTCATTGCGGCTGCGCCCCGGCGACCGTTCCGGGGCTCAGCCTCCGGCGCCGCGAAGAGAGATTTCCATGGCCAACAAGATGCTCATCGATGCCACCCACCCGGAGGAGACCCGGGTGGTGGTCGTGCGCGGCAACCGGGTCGAAGAGTTCGACTATGAGTCCGCGTCCCGCAAGCAGCTGCGGGGCAACATCTACCTCGCGAAGGTGACGCGGGTCGAACCCTCCCTCCAGGCGGCGTTCGTGGAATATGGCGGCAACCGCCACGGCTTCCTCGCCTTCAGCGAGATCCATCCCGATTACTACCAGATTCCGGTCGCCGACCGCCTCGCCCTGATCGAGGAGGAGGAGCGCGCCGCCCGCCTCGCCGAGGACGAGCAGGAGATGCGCGACCGCCGCCGCGAGCGCGGCCGCTCGCGCCGGGCCGCGCCCGACGCCACCGTCACCGAGGAGGTGGAGGAGGCCGAAATCGTCGTCGACGCGGCGCCCGAGGGCGAGGCTGCGGCGCCGGCTGAAGCGGCGGAAGCCCATGCCGCGGAAGTCCATGCCGCGGAAGCCCAGCCTCCGAGGCGGAGAATGCCGCCGGGTTCGTTCCGCCCGAAGGCGCACCGGAAGCCGTCGCGGCCGTCGATCATCCCGGCTCCATGGCCGAGTTGGTCGCCCCTGCCGAGGAAGCGGCGCAGACCGAGGCCCGCATCGAGGCCGCGATCGATTCGCAGTTCGGCAGCCCCCTGCCCGCCCCCGCCGAGCAGTCCCACGACGACGACGAGGCCGAGCGGCACCGCGAGGCCGCCGTGGGCGAGAGCCATCCGGCGCCGATCCTGTCCGACCGACGCGGACGATGCCGATGACGCCCAGGC
>NZ_JBNFNU010000611.1:0-1678 GCF_057364445.1 Xanthobacter sp. BG11Y11_SDJG | reverse complement strand
GGCGCCATCGGCCATCGCACCGAGGCGTTCGCGGGCGGCGGCGTGGTGCTCGACGGCGGGCGCGGCACCCGGCAGATGCCGCCGCCTTTGCTCGCCCGCCTCCCCTTTCCCGAGGACTGGCGGATCATCCTGATGCTGGACAGCTCCCGGCGCGGCCTCGACGCCGCGCAGGAGACCCGCGCCATGGCGGCGTTGCCGCCCTTCCCGCAGCCGCTCGCCGCCCATCTCAGCCATCTGGTCCTCATGAAGGCGCTTCCCGCGCTCGCCGAGCAGGACGCGGATGCGTTCGGCGCCGCCATCGGCGAATGGCAGGAGCGGCTCGGCGACCACTATGCCAGCGCCCAGGAGGGGCGGCGCTTTCTCAGCCCCGACGTGGCCGCAGCCGCCGCCGTCCTGCGCGACGCGGGCATTGCCGGTGTCGGCCAGAGTTCCTGGGGCCCCACGGGCTTTGCGGTGGTGGGCGAGGCGACGCAGGCGGAAAGGCTCGCCGAGGCCTTGCGCCATCGCTTCGCATCGTTCACAAACCTGTCATTCCAGTGCGTGCGCGGCCGGAACCAGGGCGCCGCGTTCGGCCCCATCGGCGCAGCCGTTCCGTGATCAGGAGGAAGCCCCGCATGGCTCGAGCCGCAGGCCAGCCCACCCGCGCGCCGAAGGCGCGCATCCCGACGCCCAGCGCGATCTGACGCCGATGGATCTCGCCATCATCGCCCTGTCGGCGCGCCCGCTCGTCGCCTCCGCCGCCCGCGCAGGCCTTGCCGCGCTCACCTTCGACCTGTTCGCCGATCTCGACACCTGCGCCCATGCGGCGCGCTGCGTGAAGGTGCACAAGAAGCACGGCTTCGCCTTTGATGGCGACGATCTCATCCAGGCCCTCGCCTCGCTCGCCCCCGCCGGCCTGCCGGTGGTGCTCGGCGGCGGGCTGGAGGACGAGCCGGACCTGATGATGCGCATCGCCGAGCGCAATCCGATCCTCGGCAACGCCCCGCAGACCGTGCGCATCATCAAGGATCCGCTGGCGCTCGCCGCCCTGTGCGGGCACCTCGCCATCCCGTTTCCGGAGGTGGCGCTCGGCGCGCCCGAGGGCCTTACCGGCCCGCTCATCGAGAAGAAGATCGGCGGCGCCGGTGGCGGGCACATCCGCCGCCGGGCGGCGGGCGACCTGTCTCCGCCCTGGCCTGACCATTATCTCCAGCGCGAGGTGAACGGCACCTCGGTCTCCCTGCTGGTGCTGGCCAACGGCACCGAAAGCGTGGTGGTGGGGGCCTCGCGCCAGTGGCGCGCCGGCGATCCGGAGCATCCGTTCCGCTAATGGCGCGCCGCGGCCCATCGCCCTGCCCGAGCCCCAGGGTGCGGCCATGCGCGCCGCGGCCCAGCGGGTCGTGGCGGCGTGCGGCCTGGTGGGTCTCGTCTCCATCGACTTCGTCATCGGCCCGGACGGCTGGTTCCTGGTGGAGGTCAATCCGCGGCTCGGCGCCACGCTGGACATCTTCGACGTGGACCCGCTGCCGCCGCTGCTGGGCCTGCACCTCGCCGCCTGCGGCGGGCGCATCCCCCCCGGCCTGCCGCAGCCCTCCGAGGCCCATGCGGCGGGCGTGATCTATGCCGACCGGGACATCATCGTCCCGCCCGGCTCGTGGCCCGAGGAAGTGGCGACCGGCCCGCCGCCGGCGCCGCCATT
>NZ_JBNFNU010000610.1:0-1692 GCF_057364445.1 Xanthobacter sp. BG11Y11_SDJG | reverse complement strand
CTCCTCGCGCTTCGCCTGCCGCTTGCCGGCGGGCCGCAGCGCACGGGGCGGGCACGGGCTCGATCTCGCGCTCCACCAGCGGACCGGCGAAGTCGGCGCCGGCCGCGGCGGCGATCTCGTTGCCGATCTGGTCGCGCAGGATGCGGGTCTTCACCTCCTCGATGCCGCCCTCGGGGATATCGCCCAGCTGGAACGGCCCGTAGGAGACGCGGATCAGCCGCCCGACCGTGAGGCCGAGCGCGCCGAGCACGTTGCGCACCTCGCGGTTCTTGCCCTCGCGCAGCGCCACCGTGAGCCAGGCATTGGCGCCCTGGGTGCGGTCGAGCGTCGCCTCGATGGGGCCGTACTCCACCCCGTCCACGGTGATGCCCTTGATCAGCGCGTCGAGCTGCGCCGGGTCGACGCTGCCATTGGCGCGCACCCGGTAGCGGCGCAGCCACCCGGTCTCGGGCAGCTCCAGCACCCGGGCGAGGCCGCCGTCATTGGTGAGCAGCAGCAGGCCCTCGGAATTGAGGTCGAGGCGGCCGACGCTGACGAGGCGCGGCAGGCCCTGCGGCAGGATCTCGAACAGCGTCGTGCGCCCTTCCGGGTCCCGGTTGGTGGTCACGACGCCGCGCGGCTTGTGGTAAATGAAGAGGCGCGTGCGCTCGCGCTCGGGCAGGGGTTCGCCGTCCACGGTGATGGCGTCGGCGGCGGTGACGGTGAAGGCCGGCGTTTCCAGCACCGTGCCGTTCACGGCGACGCGGCCTTCGGTGATCCAGTCCTCGATCTCCCGGCGCGAGCCGAGCCCGGCGCGGGCGATGACCTTGGCGACGCGCTCGGCGTCCTTGGCGGGGGCCGCGGGGAGCGCGCGCTTGTCGCGCGGCACGCGGTTCTTTTCCTTGCGGGGCGGTGTGGTGCGGGGCATGGAGGGGCGATAGCACAGCGCGGGCGCGGCCGCGAGCGGCGCTTTCGCGGCGGTGGCGGAGATCGGATGTCGGGAACCTTCATGCAGATGGCGCTCAACGAGGCGCGCGCGCCGCCGAGCGCGGCGAGGTTCCGGTGGGGGCGGTGCTGGTGCGCGGCTCCCAGGTCATCGCCCGCGACGGCAACCGCACGCGCGAGCTGTCCGACCCCACCGCGCACGCGGAAATCCTGGTGCTGCGGGCCGGCGGGGCGGCGCTGAAGTCCGAGCGGCTGCTGAACTGCGACCTCTACGTGACGCTGGAGCCGTGCGCCATGTGCGCCGCCGCCATCTCCTTCGCCCGCATCCGCCGGCTCTATTTCGCCGCCGCCGATCCCAAGGGCGGCGGCGTGGAGCACGGCCCGCGCTTCTTCTCGCAGCCGACCTGCCACCACGCGCCGGAGGTCTATGGCGGCATCGCCGAGCGCCAGGCGGCCGAGGTGCTGAAGGCGTTCTTCCGGGAGCGGCGGTGAAGGCGCCGGCCGCGGCGCCCTTGCCTGCAGCCGCCCCCTCGGGCAAGACCACGGCATGACGACCCTCGCCGCCCTCGGCTTCGGCTATTGCGCGCGCCATCTGGTGGCGCTCCACCCTGCCGCCTTCTCCCGCGTGATCGGCACCGCCCGCGCGCCGGACAAGGCGCATGCCATGCCGGCGGGGGTGGAGGGCTTCGTGTTCGATGGGCAGACGCTGTCGCCGGACCTGGCGGCGGCGCTGGCGCAGGCCGACCTGCTGGTCGCCTCCGCCCCGCC
>NZ_JBNFNU010000609.1:0-1694 GCF_057364445.1 Xanthobacter sp. BG11Y11_SDJG | reverse complement strand
GCGGTGGCGGCGGGCGACCTCGGCTTCGCCGTCCCAACGCCGGAGGTGCCGCCGAGCGGAAGGCGCGCCCGCCGGCATCAGCGCCTTCTGGCACGTGGCGGCGCCCGGCGGCTTTGCCTTCGTCGACCTCCAGAACGACGTGACGGCGAAGGACGTCGCGCTCGCCCACACGGAAGGCTATCGCGCGGTGGAGCTCTTGAAGCGCTACACCACGCTCGGCATGGCCACCGACCAGGGCAAGACCTCCAACATGGCGGGCCTTGCCATCATGGCCCACCTCACCGGCCGCTCCATCGCCGAGACCGGCGTGACGGTGTTCCGCCCGCCTTACACGCCCGTGGCGATGGGCGCGCTCGCCGGCCACCACCGCGGCAAGGACTTCCGCCCCACCCGGCCGACGCCGACGCATCGGTGGGCCACCGAGCAGGGCGCGGTGTTCGTCGAGGCCGGCTTCTGGCTGAGGGCGCAGTATTTCCCCAAGCCCGGCGAGACCGACTGGCTCACCAGCGTCAACCGCGAGGTGAAGGCGGTGCGCGAGAGCGTCGGCGTCGTGGACGCCTCCACCTTCGGCAAGATCGACCTCCAAGGGCCGGACGCCGGACGCTTCCTCGACCGGGTCTATATCAACACCTTCTCGACGCTCGCGGTGGGCAAGGCGCGCTACGGCGTGATGCTGCGCGAGGACGGCATCGTCATGGACGACGGCACCTGCGCCCGCCTCGCCGACGACCATTATGTGATGACCACCACCACGGCCAACGCCGCCAAGGTCTACCAGCATCTGGAATTCTGCCTCCAGGTGCTGTGGCCGGACCTCGACGTGCAGCTCGCCTCCATCACCGAGCAATATGCCCAGATCGCGCTCTCCGGCCCGCGCTCGCGCGACGTGCTGGCCAAGGTGATGGACGGGGCGGACGTGTCGAACGCCGCTTTGCCCTTCATGGGGGTGCTGGAAACCACGGTTGCCGGCGGCATCCCGGCGCGCATCTTCCGACTCTCCTTCTCCGGAGAGCTGGGTTACGAGATCGCCGTGCCGTCGGGACAAGGCGAGGCGCTGATCCGCGCCATCATGGAGGCCGGCGGGCCCTATGGCATCACGCCCTACGGCACCGAGACGCTGGGCGTGCTGCGGATCGAGAAGGGCCACGTCTCCGGCAACGAGCTGAACGGCCAGACCTCGGCCCGCGACCTCGGCCTCGGCAAGATGGCCTCCACCAAGAAGGACTATATCGGCCGCGTGCTCGCCGGCGGCCGGCCTTCCTGGAAGAGGACCGGCCCATCTTCGTCGGCTTCCGTCCCGTGGACCGCTCCGAGCGCCTGCGCGCGGGCGCGCATTTCCTCGCCATGGGCGCCGAACCGACCATGGCGAACGATGAAGGCTACATGACCTCGGTCGCCTTCTCGCCGACGCTCGGCCATTCCATCGGCCTCGGCTTCCTCAAGAACGGCCAGAAGCGCATCGGCGAGACGGTGCGCGCCTATGACCCGGTGCGGGGCGGCGACATCGCGGTCGAAGTGTGCGATCCGGCCTTCGTCGATCCCGAGGGGGAGAAGCAACGTGGCTGACATGCTGGTCGATTTCGCGCCCACCGCCTTGCTGCCGGACGGCCATTACGGCGCGTCGGGCGAGGGCGTTTCCGCGCGGCTCCTTCCCGGCGGGTCCGCCGCCAGCCTCGTTGCCCGGCGCGGCGCGG